>CAMHUC010000006.1 GCA_946188155.1 uncultured bacterium
ATCAGCGGTTGGAAGAGGTGATATGTCCTATACGCAAGTTTAGCGGACAGCAATAATTTCAGAACCAGGGATGCGTTCAATACGCCCGTCCGGGAACACTACAAGTTGGATGCCCAGGCACGCGCCTACATCGAGTCCTGTATCCGCGAGAATGAGCGTAAGAAGCAGGAGAACAACCGCAAGCAGTGCATCGACATGCAGAAGGTGTGGGACATTCTGCGCCATGACATGGGCTATGATATCTGCTACAGCACCGTGACGGCCTATGCCCGTGAGTACAGGGCCGCTCTTGCAGGAGGCGGGACGAAGGTGCATGAGTGCTTTCTACAAGCTGGAGTTCCGCTTCTGCAACGCCCGCCGCGGCAACGAGAAGGGCACCGTGGAGGAGACTGTCAAGGTGCTCAGGAAGGAGGCCTTCTCCGTGCGCGACCACTTCGACAGCCTGGAGGAGGCACAGGCATACCTTGACGAGGCCTGCGAGAGGCTGAACGGCACGGGCTGGGGCAAGGCCGCCGCCGAGGTCGCACGGCTGGCAAAGGAGGACTTTGCCGCCATGCGACCGTGTACGGATTACCTCGGGTGCTTCCAGCTGGTGGAGCGCAAGGTGAACAACTACGTCATAAACATGAACGGCGAGTCATACAGGCTCAAAGAAACAAGGGATTTTAATCAAAAACTGCAAAAAGAATATGGAGAAAAGAAATAAATTATTAACTTTGCACCCGTAACCCGAAGGGAGTTACTTTTTAATTAGCAAAGGGGGCAATTCTCAATTCGCGCGCGCATATTACCAAATTGGTTAAAAAGTTATATACAGTTTTTTGAATATAGGTTGTAACGTTGTAACATCGGCGATGTTACAACGTTACAACCTATAAATCGATTTTTTTTGTATACTCTAAAATATCCATGGCATTGTTAAGTGCTATTTACTATGTACTGATGATGTACATCACCATCTTGAAAACTATTTAATCTTGGAGTTACGGGTTCGGATGATGTCAAAGAGATAGGTGAACTTGATGACGATGTTACCAAAGTTAGAACGTGCGAAATTGTCGCGCTTCGTAGCCCCATAGATATTGCCAAGACCATAGTAGTAGCGGCCTTCGACAAGAAAGTGGCCCAAGCGAGGGTGACTGAACTCAAGGCCAAGTCCTCCGGCGATGCCATAGTCGAACTTGTTCTCAACGGCCATCGTGTCCTGAGCCACGACGTCGGACACGCGGGCCGTTCTGTACTGGTAGGCTGGGTTGGGATTATCCGTAGTGCCGGGGTTAAACTCCGGCTGGCTCACATCGAAGTTGGCCACTGTTTTCTCATTGAGGAAAATGCCGAACTGAGGGCCTACCTGGAAGAAGAACTGCACTCCCCGTCGCTCCCTTCCCCAGCCCATCCGGGCGAAGAAGGGTATCTGCAAGTAATTCATCTTACGCATATATTCCAGATTCTGCGTGGGGTCGGTGTGCAGAGGCACCGGCATGTCGTCGAAGTCGAGAATATTCTCCTTCCATCCTATCGTGGTATAGTTCAACTCTGCCACGACGGCACAGATACTGTTAAAGTACTTCTCGCTGGTGAGACGCGCCGTGAATCCAAAGGTGGGACTACCCAGCATGGATTGAGGCACCTTGGGCACGAAAGCAATACTGCTCATCGTATAGCCGCCATTGATGCCAACGGCAAAGTCAGTGCGATATTCGCCTACTTGGGCGGTGGCAGTGATAAGTGATAAGTGATAAGTGATAAGTAATGCCGCTCTCTTCATGGCTCTCTGTCCGCTAAAAATTGATTGTTTCTACCCTGTGGTCAGGCGTATAGTGAACAAACACCATGCTGTGGTTCTGCAGCCCCCCGTTGCCCATCCGCTCGAATGCCAGTGGTGTCTGAACAGGAGGATAACCGAACATACCTGCGGCTCCATTGAACGACTTGCCGTACTTGTGGAGTCCCATCAGGAAGAAATAAGCATGGTCGAAGCCTGTCAGTGCGAAGCGCGGCAGTGCCTGCATCATATCGGCATGGAAATTCCAACGATACTTCTGCTCCAGACGGGCAGTGGCACTCGAAAGGGGATTGTAATGGAACACCGATGGAATATAGGTGTTGTATTTATAAAAATTGTCAAGATGCGTACGGGTGTACATAAGCCACTCAGTATAACCGAACATGGTGATGTTCAGATTAGGCAGGTTCAACTTAAGGCCGTTAATCTTGGCAAAGGCAACCCTCAACTCCGGCGAACGGGCCGAATTGAGAATGACCACGTTCGGTTTCGACTGACTGAAGGCCTTGCCGAATGCCTCCTCGCTCGACTTCAGGTTGGTGACACTGTACTCAATGTGCCGTCCTTCGAGCTGTCTGCGCAGGGCAAAGGTGAATGTGCCTTTCTTACTGGTTGAGTCGTTACAGTCGATGAACACGGGATGGTAGTCCTTAAAGCGTTCGAGATAACGCACGATGGTAGCATCGTTGATGTTAGTGGGCGACTGCCATACCTGGAAGATGTTCCTGTTGGTGAGCAACTGGGGTGCACTGATGGAGAAGGGTATGACGAGCCGGATGTCGTTGCTGGTGACAAAGTTGGAGAGAGCATCCATCTGTGCCGAATAGAGGGGGCCGAAAATGATGTCGCACTTGGCCGCCGCCTTGTCGGCGAGCACGGGCGTGAGGTCGCTGCCCTCGGCAGTGTTCCAGGCATGAACGTCGACGGAAATGCCCATCTGCTTGAGACTGTCGCAAGCCATCAGTATGCCACGGTAGTACTCCACCATCCGCCGCCCGTCGCCATTAATGTCGTGCAGGGGCAGCATCACTCCCACACGAATGGCCCGGCGGCGCACGTCGTCGGCGGCAGCCACAGGCTTTTCTGCGGAAGTCGGAGCTGTCGCCTGAGGTGCAACGGCTACGCCCTGGGTGCTATTAGGTTTTGCGAATGGTATTTTGAGGATGTCGCCCTTCTTCAGTTCGAAACCAGGCTGCTTCATTTCCGGGTTGGCCTCAATCAGATCCTCTATCGACAGGTCGTACATGCGAGCAATACCGAAAACGGTTTCCTTACGCTTCACCTGATGCAGTCCGCGTATGTTGGAATCTGTCTGACCGAATAGCGAATCAACTGCAAAAAAAACAGCCACCGACAGCACAAAATATCTTAAAATCCGTGTCATAAATTCAAATTTTCGTCATTTACCGTGCAAAAGTACAATTTTTTTTTGAGTTATGGGTTATGAATTATGAATTATTTAGTATCTTTGCACATTAATACAAAAGAAAATGAGCATCAAGAAGTTTTTTCTGCTGACAATAGCAGTACTTTCGGCAGCACTGGTACAGGCACAGGAAGTGACCGGCAGTGACGATACAGAGACAACAGACAACACGGAGAGCTCTGAGAATTCTGAGGGTTCTGAGGATTCTGGCGACGTGACGCTGACCAGCACGCTGGTTTTTCCCAATGCGTTCTCACCCAACCATGACAGCACCAACGACGTCTACAAGGCCAAGGAGTATAAGAACATCGAAGAGTTTCATGCCTACATCTTCAACCGCTGGGGAAAGAAGCTCTACGAGTGGGACAACCCGGCCGAGGGATGGGACGGCACCTATAATGGGCGCGACGTGAAAGAGGGCACCTACTTCGTGCTGGTCAAAGCACGAGGTGCCGACGGTCAGGTATTTAATATCAGGAAAGACGTAAATCTACTCAGAGGATTTTCTGAGAACACAACAACTTCGGAATAGTTTACAGTTTAAGGTTTACAGTTTACAGTTTATAGTTTACAGTTTATAGCTTACAGTTTATAGTTTACAGTTTAAGGTTTACAGTTTACAGTTTATAGTTTAGAGTGAAGAGGGAAGACGATAAGATTAATGTATACGGCGCGCGCGTACATAATTTAAAGAATATAGATGTAGAGATTCCGCGCAACTCACTGACAGTCATCACAGGGCTTAGTGGCTCCGGCAAGTCATCACTGGCATTCGACACCATCTTCGCCGAAGGCCAGCGTCGCTACATCGAGACGTTCTCGGCCTACGCCCGCAATTTTCTTGGCGGCATGGAGCGTCCTGATGTCGACAAGATTACAGGTCTCTCGCCAGTAATCAGCATTGAACAGAAGACCACCAACCGTAATCCCCGCTCCACCGTAGGCACCACTACCGAGGTTTACGACTATATGCGCCTGCTTTTTGCCCGTGCCGGAAAAGCATACAGCTACGCCACCGGCGAGGAGATGGTGAAATATACCGAAGAGAAAGTCCTGGAAATGATTCTCCACGACTACGATGGAAAGAAGATCTTCATCCTGGCTCCTCTGGTACGCAGCCGAAAGGGCCACTATCGGGAGCTGTTTGAGTCGATGCGCCGCAAGGGGTACCTGAACATCCGCGTCGACGGAGAACTGAAGGAAATCGTGCGCGGCATGAAGGTAGACCGCTACAAGAACCACAACATCGAGGTGGTCATAGACAAGCTCCAGGTCAGTGCCAAGGACAGCACGCGCCTGAAGAAATCGGTAGAGATAGCCATGAAGCAGGGCGAGGGTCTCATCATGATCCTCGACAAGGAGAGCGGTGCTATCAAGCACTTCTCCAAGCGGCTGATGTGCCCCACCACCGGCATCAGCTACAGCGACCCTGCCCCCAACAATTTCTCGTTTAACTCGCCGATGGGTGCCTGTCCCCGCTGTAAGGGCCTGGGAGTCATCAATGAGATAGACATGAAGAAGGTAATCCCCGACCCGAAGCTGACCATTCACGAAGGGGGCATCCTGCCTTTGGGAAAATATAAGAACCAGATGATATTCTGGCAGATAGACGCCCTGCTGAAGAACCACGACTGCGACCTGAAGACCCCGATAGCCGATATTCCCGAGGAGGCGATGAACGAGATTCTCTACGGGTCGCTGGAGAACGTACGCATCGACAAAGAGCTGGTTCACACCTCGAGCGACTATTTCGTAAGCTTTGACGGCATCATCAAATACCTGCGCAACGTGATGGACAACGATGACTCGACCGCCGGTCAGCGATGGGCAGACCAGTTCTTGGCCGAATGCGAATGCCCTGAGTGCCACGGGCAACGCCTGAACCGTGAGGCGCTATCCTACCGCATCTGGGACAAGAACATCTCCGAACTGGCATCGATGGACATTCAGGAACTGTACGAATGGCTCGGCCAAGTGGAGGAGCATCTCGACAGTCAGCAGCAGCAGATAGCACACGAGATTCTAAAGGAAATCCGCACCCGTCTGAACTTCCTGCTCGAAGTAGGCCTTGACTACCTGGCCCTCAACCGGCAGTCAGCCAGTCTCTCGGGTGGAGAGAGCCAGCGCATACGTCTGGCCACGCAGATTGGTTCTCAGCTGGTGAACGTGCTCTACATCCTCGACGAGCCAAGCATCGGACTGCACCAGCGCGACAACGAGCGGCTCATCAAGTCGCTCAAGGAACTGCGCGACCTGGGGAACACCGTCATCGTGGTGGAGCACGACCAGGACATGATGCTCAGTGCCGACTACATCGTGGACATCGGCCCACGGGCAGGACGGAAAGGCGGAGAGGTGGTATTCCAGGGCACGCCTGCAGAGTTGCTGAAGGCAGACACACTCACGGCGAAATATTTAAGAGGAGAGTATCAAGAGGCAAGAGGTGAGAGGATAGCAGCAGCCACCACCGCACAAGACATTTCTCCCACCTCTAACCCCTCACCCCACACCTCTAAGAAACTGATTCTCCACGGTGCGACAGGCAACAACCTGAAGCACGTCGACGTGGAGTTCCCGCTGGGCAAGCTTATCCTCGTCACCGGAGTCAGCGGCAGCGGCAAGTCGACCCTTATCAACGAGACACTGCAGCCCATCCTGTCGCAGCACTTCTACCACTCGCTCAAGCGGCCAATGCCCTACGACAGAATCGAGGGGCTGGAGCTGATTGACAAGGTGGTCACCGTTGACCAGTCACCCCTGGGGCGCACCCCTCGCTCTAACCCAGCCACCTACACCGGCGTGTTCTCCGACATACGCAGCCTCTTCGTCAACCTGCCCGAAGCCAAGATCAGAGGCTACAAGCCCGGTCGTTTCTCATTCAACGTGAAGGGCGGGCGCTGTGAGACGTGCGGCGGCAATGGCTACAAGACCATCGAGATGAACTTCCTGCCCGACATCCAGGTGCCGTGCGAAGAGTGTCACGGCAAGCGCTACAACCGTGAAACCCTCGAAGTGCGCTTCAAGGGCAAGTCGATTGCCGACGTGCTCGACATGACCATCAATCAGGCAGTAGAATTCTTTGAGAACGTGCCCGACATACTCCGTAAAATAAAAACCATTCAGGACGTAGGGCTTGGCTACATCAAGCTCGGCCAGCCCTCCACCACCCTTTCGGGCGGTGAGAGCCAGCGCGTGAAACTAGCCACCGAACTGTCGAAGAAGGACACGGGCAAGACCCTCTATATCCTCGACGAACCTACCACCGGTCTGCATTTCGAGGACATCCGCATCCTGATGGACGTACTGCAGAAACTGGTTGACAGGGGAAACACCGTGATTATTATCGAGCACAACCTTGACGTGATCAAACAGGCAGACTGGATTATAGACATGGGGCCGGAAGGCGGCAGAAAGGGAGGCCAAGTGCTTACGACGGGAACTCCTCAGGAAGTTGCAAAAAGCGAGAAAGGCTACACCCCTATATTCCTCCGCAAGATGTTCGAATAAAGAACAATAGTGTTCGAATGTGAACTATAGAGGCTTGCTATTGGCATTTTTCCCGAATAAATAGATTTTTATTCAGAAAATATGCCGAAATTTGCATTATGAATCATGACCTAAATATCACTAAGCCATACATTGGGCTCACCGAACACAACTACCAACAATTGGATTACTCTGATGGTGAACTTGTCATCATCAACCGCTTGATATACACACCACGTATGCACTCCACACAGTCGGAGAAAGCATTCATCGGCTTTTGCCGACAGGGGGCCATGTCGTTCGAGATGGACGGCGAGGAGTACACCCTAAACGAGGATGAGGTTTTTATTGGCTATCCCAATGCCATCTACAGCCACTACGAAATGAGTAGTCAGCTGGACTGCCACCTCATCTGCATCTCCAAGTCGCTACTGCTGGAACTACTCTACCCCAACCAAGGCATCTGGAACAAGACGCTCTACCTGAAGCACCACCACATCATCCACCTGACTCCCGACAACAAGATTATTCTCGACCACCTGCACGCCTTGCTGATGCACAACCTGAGAAAGGATAAGCCTATCTTCCAGAAGGAGATTATCCACAATATCATTCAGTCGGTCATCTATGAACTCTGCCAGACACTTGTCGTCTCTTCACAAGAGGAGAACTCCAAGGAGACCAACCAAAAGAAGATACTCTTCGACCGTTTCATCTCACTGCTCTCGAATAACGACATCAAGAAGCATCCTCTGTCCTACTACGCTGACATCCTCTGCGTATCATCACGCTATCTGACGATGGTATGCCGCGAGGTGAGCGGCAAGACGGCTTACGACTGGATCAGGGAATACGTACAGAACGACGTGCGCTACTATCTGCTTCACACCAACCTGACCATCAAGGAGATAGCCATCAAGCTTGGTTTCTGCAACCTGTCCTTCTTCGGGAAGTATGTCCGTGAGAACTTCGGAAAGTCGCCTTCTGACTTCCGCCGCGAGATACAAGAAAAAAACAATGGTGCCGAGGACTAATCCCCGGCACCATTGTCTATCATACAGCAAGCCACCCACTTACTCGTAGTATTCGAAGGAGCGCGTCTGAACCATTTCCTGCCCCATGATACTGGTCTTGCGGCTGGTCCAGTTGCCCTTATCATCGTATTTGTAGTCGGTATAGGCCGTCTCCATGGATTGTCCTGCCACGTTGATCTCGTCGGAAGTGTTCTCGCCCTTCTCATTGTATTTATGGGTGACGGTCATGGGCTGGCCCATCATCTCCATCGACTGGCTCTTCACACGGCCATTCTCCCAGGTGTATTTCACCTCCATCTGCTGTCCGCGGACTTCAACCTTGGCCGACTTGATGTAGCCGTCGGCATCGTAGACGATGTCGGTGGTGCCATTCTGCTCCATCTTTCCCTCCTGACTGAAGGTGATAGTCTGCTCCTGCCCCATCGTGTTCGTTGTCATTTTCTTCACGGCGCCCTTGGCATCGTTGGCCGCTAGGTCGTGATACTTGGTCTGTGCCTCGATGCCCACTGCTACAGCAAGCATCATCATCATCATAAAAATCTTTTTCATAATTCTACTTGTTTTATGGTTTGACAATTTATTTGCGATTCTTCCAGAGCTGCGTCATGTCCTCAAGCGTCTTACCCTTAGTCTCGGGTACAAGCTTCCATACAAACAGGGCTGCTATGACGCAGATGATACCATACAGGCCGTAAGTGAACCAGTGGCCGAAGTCGTCGCCCTCAGTGAGGTGCATGTTGAACATAGGCACGAACGAAGAGCTGACGATGAAGTTCGAGATCCACTGGAAAGCCACTGCGATAGCTACGGCTGCGCCTCGGATAGTGTTGGGGAAGATCTCTGCGATAAGCACCCAGCAGATGGGCCCCCATGAGAACATGAACGAGGCAGAATAGATGAGCAGCGATGCCGCCGTGAAGAACTCCAGGCCTCCGTGCCCGAAGGTGAGTGCCACGCCACAGGCTCCAATGGCCATTCCCAGCGATCCGTAGATGAGCAGCGGCTTTCGCCCCCACTTCTCGACGGTGAAGATGGCCACAAGGGTAAAGAGAATATTGATGACACCCATGAATACAGTGATGATCATGGGGTTCTCCATGCCCATGTCGCCGAAGATGCGCGGAGCATAGTAGAGCACGGCGTTGATGCCCACACCCTGCTGGAACACGCTGAGCATGATGCCGATGAAGATACACATCGCGCCATAGGTCATCAGCGGCTCGGTCTTGACAATCATGGTGTCCTTGATGTCCTGCAGAATCTGTGCCGCCTTGCCCGAACCATTAATCTTCGAAAGGATGCCCAGTGCCTTCTGGTCTTGTCCGACGCTGACAAGATAGCGCGGCGTCTCAGGCACGAAGCAGATGAGCAGTGAGAAGAGTCCTGCCGGCACGGCCTCGGAGCCGAACATATAGCGCCAGCCCGTAGTGACCGTCCACTGCGCAGCGGGATTGATGGCAGCAATGCCCTTGCCCATCTCCTCGACAACCGGCTGGATATGGTCGCCCAGGATGAAGAAATTGACGAAGTAGACCACCAACTGTCCGAAGATGATGGCGAACTGGTTCCACGACACGAGCATACCCCGGATGTTCGACGGTGCCACCTCGCCGATATACATTGGGCAGATGGCAGAGGCCAGTCCCACGCCAACACCGCCGATGACGCGGTAGACGTTGAACATGATCAGCAGCGAATAGGTCGGCTCACCGTATGTGAAAAACAAGAACTCGGGACTCATCGATCCCAGTGCCGATACGAAGAACAGGATGCCGGCCACGATGAGCGACTTCTTGCGCCCCAGGTTGGTGGCCAGAAATCCGGAGAGCGCCGAGCCGATGATACAGCCGATGAGTGCCGATGCCGAAGTGAAGCCGTGCCACCCGTCGGTGTAAGTGAAATCCTTCGCTTCCATGAAAAACGCCTGGAGCCCCTTCTCGGCTCCTGAGATGACGGCCGTGTCGTAGCCGAAGAGCAAGCCGCCAAGTACGGCGACCATAACGATACTGATGAGGTAGGCCTTGCTACCCTGTTCTGAATGTTGCATAATCTTATTAGTTATCTTGTTGCTGTCAAATAATATCTGCGCAAAGGTACATAAACTTATCGAAAGTTCCAAATATTTTGCCCGAATATGCTTTTTTTTTGAGGAAAGTTTGTTAGATTAAGCTTTTTTGCATACCTTTGTATCTCAATTATCGACTAACTCCATAGGCAATGAAGAAACGACTATGCAACCTGGCCATGCTGCTGACACTCTTGACGACAGCCAGTGGCGGCGTGATTCCTGATATGAAATTCAAGCGGCTTGACACCCGCGAGGGACTGTCGAACTCGATGGTCAACAGTATCCTGCGCGACTCCAGGGGCTACGTGTGGCTGGGCACAGGCTACGGCCTGAACCGATACGACGGCTATCGCATGCGCACATTCTTCTCATACGAGAAAGACACCACCACGCTGCGCAACAACCGCATCGACGAGATACAGGAAGCCCACGGCGGACGACTGTGGCTGAAGCAGGGCATGAACTACTCCCTCTACGACCCCACCACCGAGCGCGTAGACCGCTCCCCGTCGCGCTGGCTCAACACGCAGGGCATCAAGGGAAGTATTGAAAGCATACACCTGGACTCCAAAAAGAACTACTGGGTGAAGTCCTTCGACGACGGTTTCTTCTTCTACAACCCCGAAACGAAGAACCTGAAGCACTTCCCCTTCGGCTATGGCCCCACAGAGTTCTCCAAGGAGTTCGGCGTGAGCGCATACGCCGAGAGCAAGGAGGGCATGATCCTCGTTTCCACATACGGAGAGCTGATGTGCATCGACGGTGAGAGAGGCAAGGTGAAGTGGAAGAACGACTACGTGAAGCGCGCCCTCGACGCCTACAACGACTACTGGGTGACGGTAGACCGCGAGGAGAACATCTGGGTAATCACCCACTCCACGGGTACATATATATATCTGAAGAAGGAAGGACGCTGGCTGACCTCGATGACGGAATACATGCGGCTGAAGGGCTATGAGAACCCGCCGGAGGACATCTTCGTGTGGGAGATACGCTACGACAGCAAGGGATTCCTCTGGGTGGCCACCGACCACCTGGGCGTGCTGGTGCTCGACCCTGCTACGAAGGAGTGGCGCCAGTTCACAAACGTCAAGGGCGACGACTCCTCGCTGCCCGACATCACCTGCAAGAAGCTCTATCTCGACCAGCTGGGGCGCATGTGGATAGCCACCTATAAGAACGGCGTGGCGATGTGCTCCGAGGCGATGACCAACTTCGTGAGCCTCGCTGTGGGCGACGTGAACGCCATCACCGAAGACCGTCAGGGCTACTACTGGATAGGGCGCAACGACGGCGGCATCATCAAGATGGACCCCAAGACGCTCGAACCCGTTGAGACCTTCAACAAGCAGTCGTTAGGCGTGCCGAGCGACATCATCGTGGGCAGCTATACGGCCCGCGACGGAAGCATCTGGTTCGGAACCTACGAGGGCGGCATCCTGAAATACCACAACGGACAGTGGAAGAACTACCGCACCACCGACGAGGGCAGCCAGCTGGTCACCAACAACATCTGGGGCATCACCGAAGACCGCTGGGGCAACATCTGGATAGGCGTGCTCGGCGGCGGTGCCGTACGCATCGACAAGCGTACCGGCCAGCAGCAGTCGTTCACCACCGAAAACTCCGTGCTGAAAACCGTATGGACCAACAGCATATCGACAGCCGCCAACGGCTGGATCCTGCTCGGCAACTCCGAATACTACGCACTGATACATCCAGGCACCTTCAAGGTCATCAACGGCTGGCTGGCAGAGACAAGCGGCTCGAAGGCCATCACCGTATCGACGGCCACCTCGCACGCCGTGATGGACAGCCGCCGCCTCATCTGGCTCTGCTCACCGGCAGGCGTGGCAGTGTTCGACCGCAAGAACAACCAGACCACACTGCTCGACATGAAGTCGGGACTACATGGCTCGAATGCCGTCAGCGTCACCGAAGATACGCGGCACACGATGTGGGTGGCCACCGACCACGGCGTGTCGAACATCATCCCACAGCAGCAGCAGGACAGCACCTGGACCTTCGTGGTGCGCAGCTACAACGACCGCGACGGCCTACAGCCCGGTCCCTTCAACCAGCGCGCCATCTACTGCTCCCGCGACGGCCATCTGCTCATCGGCGGACAGGAGGGCCTCGACATCATCAGCACCCTCCGGCTCAATGAGGGCGACGACAACGAGCAACCCGTGTTCAGCGGACTCGTGCTCTTCGACCAGCTGATAGAGGCCGGCGAGGAAATCAACGGGCGAGTCATCCTCCGTGAAGCCCTCAACCTGCAGCGCAGCATCACTCTGAAATATTCGGAGAATCAGTTCACCATACAAATGGGCTCCGACAATGGCGGCGTGAACAACAAGACCCGCTTCGTCTACCAGCTGAAAGGCTTCAACGACATGTGGATCAAGACCCCCGTCGGTAATTCCGACATCACCTACATGGGACTCTCGCCAGGCAGCTACACCCTCTCGGTGCGCATGCTCCGCGACGACGGCACGATGGGCGACGTGGAGAGCGAGCTGAGCATCACTATCCTCGCACCCTGGTATCGCTCCTGGTGGGCCTGGACGCTATACATCCTGCTCGCGGCACTACTCGTGTGGAAGCGAAAGCCCATCGGAAGACTGTTGGCCGGACAGAAAGACCGACTCAAGCAGAGGCGAGTGAGCAGGAATACAGCGAAAAAGACTGACGAAAGCGAAGAAGAAATCATCGAGGAAGCCACTCTGATGGATGAAGAATAGCAAAAAAAGCCCGAACTATTTGGAAGTTCGGGCTTTTTTACGTAATTTTGTAGCGGATTAGAAACTTAAGACTAACATGAGACAATTACTAGCAGCCCTTGTCATCGTTCTCAGCCTCGCAGCGAGTGCTGACACCAAACTGATACCCGACATGAAGTTCCGGCGACTGGACACACCCGACGGACTATCCACCTCGCAGGTGAACTGCATATACCGCGACTCACGAGGCTTTCTCTGGATAGGAACCCCGTACGGTCTGAACCGCTACGACGGCTTCCGCATCAAGACCTACTATTCGAGCAACCGCGACACCACAACGATGCGCGACAACTACACCGAGCAGATACAAGAGGCCGGCGACGGACGACTGTGGCTCAAGCAGGGCATGAACTACTGCATCTACGATCCCGTGCTCGACACCTTCGAGCGCAACACGGCCAAGGAACTCGCCAAGTTCGGCATCGGCGGCAACGCGGAGAAGATATACATCGACCAGAAGAAGAACTTCTGGGTGAAGGCCTACGGCGACGGTGTCTACTACTATAATCCCGGCAGCAAGAAGCTGCACCACTTCAAGGAAGGCTACGGCGAGGGACTGGTGAACCCCACGTACGGTTTCTCAATGTGTACCGAGCACAACGGCAAAATGGTGGCCGTGACATACAATGGCGAGTACATCGTGTTCGACGGCGAGCAGGGCCGAATCCTTGAAGACAACAAGTGGATGAAGGAGAGCGGCGGCCCCGAGAACCAGGACTACCGCATGACCATCGACAAGGAGGGCAACACCTGGTGCATAGCCCTCGAGAACACCTTTATCGACATCAAAAAGGAGAATCGACGCTATCGCACGATGGTGGAATACCTCCGTGCCCAGGGCTTCGAGAACGTGCCCGACGTGCTACAGGTATGGGACATCTACTTCGACGACAACGGATGGATGTGGATGGTGACCGACCACGAGGGCCTCTTCGTCATCGACGTCGCAAACCATCAGCTCAAGCAGTTCAAGAACAACAAGTACGACGAGACCACCCTCAGCGAGAATTCACCCCGCAAGATCTACCAAGACCCTAGCGGTCACATCTGGATTGGCAACTATAAAAATGGTGTCAACGAATATGTCACCGGCTCGGAGAGTCTGAAGAGCATCGAGGTGGGCGATATCAACACCGTATGCGAAGACCGCTACGGCAACTACTGGCTGGGCACCAACGACAACGGCATACTGGTCTACGACCCCAAGCGTGGAGAGATAGTCAACCACTTTACGCGCGACAACAGCGGACTGGCGGGCAACATCATGGTGGGGTCGTGGCCTGCCAGCGACGGCTCCATCTGGTTCGGATCCTACAACGGCGGGCTCTCACGGTGCATACCCTCGGCCTCCGACCCTACACAGGCACATATCGTCAACTGGCAGGCATCGCCCAACGGACTGGCTAACAACAGCGTGTGGGCACTCACCGAGGACAAGTGGCACCGCATCTGGTTCACCACGCTCGGTGGCGGCCTGCAGATGCTCGACCTCAAGACGGGCACCTTCACCACCTGGAACACCAAGAACACCAAGCTGCCCAGCGACTACCTGAACTCCGTGTTCTGGACAAAGAAGGGCTGGCTGATGACGGGCACGAGCTACTACTATGCCCTGACCAACCCCGTCAGCCGACAGCTCGTCACGCAGGTGTTTCCCGAAAGTCCAGACATCACCGTCACCACTTCTAATTCAACCTATGTCATCGAGGACAGCCGAGGACTCATCTGGCAGGGCTCCTCGTCGGGACTGACAGTATTCGACCCCAAGACAAAGTTTATAGAACTGCTCGACATGACCGACGGACTGCTGGGCTCGGGCATCAACTCCATCATCGAGGATCAGCGCAAAGCCATCTGGGCCGTCACCGACCACGGCATCTCGCAGATAGTGCCCGTCAGGCAGGACGACGGTACCTGGCAGTTCAACATACGAAGCTTCAACAGCCGCGACGGACTGCAGAAGACCACCTACAACCAGCGCAGCACGTGGCTGACGCGCGACGGGCGCCTGCTCGTAGGCGGACAGGGCGGCCTCGACATCATCAACACCCTCGAACTGCAGGAGAAGGAAAGCAAGGAGCGCCCAGTGTTCAGCGGTCTGCAGATATTCGACCAGAACGTGGAGGTTGGCAAGGAGTTCGACGGGCGTGTCATCCTCAGCGAAGCCCTCGACGTGTGCCGGGAAATCAGCCTGAAGTTCAACGACCAGTTCACCATACAGCTGGCCACCAACGAGGTGGACATCAAGAACCACAAGCGATTCGCCTACCGTCTGGAAGGCTTCAACGACAACTGGGTGAAGACCTCCGAGCTGAACCCGAACATCACGTTCAACTCGCTGCGTGCAGGCAGCTACACCCTACACGTGCGCATATTGAAAGAGGATGGCTCGATGTACGACGAGGAGTCGACACTCGAGATTACCATCCGCCCGCCGCTCTGGCGCACCCGCTGGATGATACTGCTCTACATGCTCTTCATAGCCCTGGCCGCTTGGTTCTGGCGCAAGCGTTTCCTGCAGCAGCAGGCCGAGCGCATGCAGCTGGAACAGCTGCGCCGCGAAACGGAGAAGAAGCACTGGATGAGCGAGATGCGCAAGCAGATGGAGCAGGAGTTCCGCCAGGCCCGCCCGGAAACTCCAGAAAACCCGGAAAATCCGGAAAATCCGGGTAACCCGGATAGCCCGGCCTCCCCTAATACCCCCCCTCACTTCGAGCGTATCGACATTGTTCCCCTGTTCCGAAAGCTCTGCGACCAGTTCCAGCCTCACGGCGACAAGCAGATACGCCTGTCGTTCTTCCCCCTGGCCGACAGCGTCGAGCTGACGGGCGACAAGAACAAGCTGCGCCAGCTGCTACAGATTCTGCTCGACAATGCTGCCAACTTCTCGCCTGCCAACAGCAAGGTGAAGGTGTTCGTGGAGCAGAGGGACGACATGGCCGTCATCAGCGTGGCCGACAACGGCATCGGCATTCCTCCAGAAGTGATGCCCCATCTGTTCGAACAGATTGTTGGCGACGACAACAATCCCAACCTCCACCTGGTATACGAGATTGTCACCGACCATCGCGGCACCATCCGTGCCGAAGAGAACCGTGGCGGCGGCACAAAGTTCGTCATCGAGCTGCCCTGCAAGGACGAACCCGAAGAGATCGAGGAGGCTATGATTATTGAGGACTGAAGGACTTGCAATATTCCAAACTAAAGCACTATAAAGCAAAAAACAAATGAAAAGAATCGTAATGATGACGTCTGCACTGCTGATGGCCTCCACGATGGTTGCCAGCGACGTGCAGACGAGTGGTAACCGGGTGACCATCCGGCCTGACGGAGGCCAGGCGAAGGTGGTGTGCCTGGAAGTGATGAACGACAAGATTATCCGCGTGAGGGCCACGTCGGAGGAGACGCTCCCCCAGAAGCCCGCCTCGCTGATGATCGTGCCCCAGAAGGCGCCGGCCAAGGGCTCCTACACCATCGAGGAGACTGCCGACAAGGTGATCGTGAAGGCCGACGACGTGAGGGCCGAGGTGTCGAAGCAGACGGGCGCGGTGGCCTTCTACGACGAGGACGGCCGCCTGCTGCTGCAGGAGGCCAAGGACGGCAAGCAGTTCAAACGCTTCACCGTGCCCGAGCGTGAGTACGGCCTCAAGGGCGGCCCCGCCATCACCGAGGCCATGAAGCACGGACTGACCTGGCAGATGAAGTTCGACTCGCCCGACGACGAGGCCTTCTACGGACTGGGGCAGCACCAGTCGGAGGAGTTCAACATGAAGGGCAAGAACGAGGATCTCTTCCAGTACAACACGAAGGTCAGCATCCCCTTCGTGCTCTCCAACAAGAACTATGGTCTGCTCTGGGACTCGTACAGTTACTGCCGCTTCGGCAACCCTAACGACTACCTGCAGCTGAACCGCGCCTTCAAGCTCTACGACAAGCAGGGCCGTGAGGGTCATCTCACGGGAACCTATGTCGCCAAGGACGGCAAGCGGCTCGTGCGCGACGAGGACTCCATCTACTACGAATACGGCTTCCCCCAGACGTCGGAGATTGCCGTGAAGACCGACAACGGCGGCATCAAGAACCTGCCGCAGGGCTTCAACCTGCAGGGCGCCACCGTCACCTACGAGGGATTCATCGAGCCCGAGTGCTGCGGTAAGGGACGGAGCAGCGAGAGCCATCAAGCTTGCTTGAATGGCCGAGTCGCGACGGAACTCGGCGAAGCCAAGTGTACCGGCAAGGCCGAGGAGCGTCAGTTCATCCTCTACTACTCGGGCTACGTGAAGGTGTATATCGACGGCAAGGAGGTGGTGCCAGAGCGGTGGCGCACGGCCTGGAACCCGAACACCTATAAGTTCACCGCGCAGGTGCGCAAGGGCGTCAGGAACCAGCTGCGCATCGAGTGGCAGCCCGACGGCGGCGAGGCCTACTGCGGTCTGCGCGTGGCCGAGGCCCGCTCGGCCGAGGAGCGCGGCCAGCTCTCCATCTGGAGCGAGATGGCCAAGGACATGGACTACTACTTCATCGCCGGCGACAACCTCGACGAGGTGATCTCGGGCTACCGCACGCTGACGGGCAAGGCCAGTCTCTACCCGAAGTGGGTGCTGGGCTTCTGGCAGAGCCGCGAGCGCTACAAGACCTCGGGCGAGATCGAGCAGACGCTGGCCGAGTTCCGCCGCCGCCAGATCCCTGTGGACAACATCGTGCAGGACTGGAACTACTGGAAGCTCGACTCCTGGGGCAGCCACCAGTTTGAGACCTCGCGCTATCCCAACCCGCAGGCCATGCTCGACTCGGTACACGCCATGGGCGGGCGCTTCATGATCTCCGTATGGCCCAAGTTCTACGATAGCGTCGACAACTACAAGGAACTCGACGCGCAGGGCTGGATGTACCATCAGGCCGTGAAGGACGACATCCACGACTGGCTGGGCTTCCGCGGCTCGTTCTACGATGCCTACGACGCCGGGGCCCGCAAGATGTTCTGGCGCCAGATGGACGAGAACCTCTATTCGAAGTACAATCACGACGGCATCGCCGGCGTGGACGCCTGGTGGATGGATGCCTCGGAGCCGAACGTGCGCGACTGCACGCCGATGTGGTACCGCAAGGCCCTGAGCGGCCCCACGGCCCTGGGCACGGCTACCGAGTATTTCAATGCCTACTCGACGGTGAATGCCGACGCTATCTACAACGGCCAGCGCTCCGTGTGGAAGGGTAAGACGAACGAGCCGCGCGTGTTCCTGCTCACCCGCAGCGGATTCGCCGGCGAGCAGCGCTTCTCTACCGCCACCTGGAGCGGCGACATCGCCACCCGCTGGGAGGACATGCGCGCGCAGATGACGGCCGGACTGAACTACTCCATGTCGGGCATCCCCTTCTGGGGCATGGACCAGGGCGGCTTCTGCGTGGAGAACCGCTACGTGGCCGCCCAGCAGCTCTTCGACAAGACCGGCCAGGAGAACGAAGACCTCCGCGAGTGGCGCGAGCTGCAGGCCCGCTGGAACCAGTTCGGAGCCTTCATACCCCTCTTCCGTGCCCACGGCCAGTGGCCCCTGCGCGAGATATGGAACATCGCGCCGGAGGATCACCCCGCCTACAAGTCGTTCGTCTACTACGACAAACTGCGCTACCGCCTGATGCCTTACCTCTACTCGATGGCCGGCTGGGCTCACTTCAAGGACTACACGCTGATGCGCGCCCTGGTGATGGACTTCGGCGGCGACCGCGAGGTGGAGAACATCGGCAACCAGTGGATGTTCGGCCCCGCCCTGATGGCCTGCCCCGTGGGCTACTACAAGGCCCGCAACCGCTCGGTCTACTTCCCCAAGCAGTCGGGCTGGTACAATCTCTACACCGGCGAGCATATCCAGGGCGGCCAGCGCCTCGTGGTCGACGCGCCCTACGAGCAGATCCCCGTCTACGTGCGTGAGGGCTCGATCATCCCCTTCGGTCCCGAGATGCAGAACACCACTGAGAAGCCCGCCGAGCTGATCAACCTCTACGTCTACGCCGGCCGCGACGGCGAGTTCGAACTCTACGAGGACGAGGGCACGAACTACAACTACGAGCGCGGCAAGTATGCCACCATCGAGATCGAGTACGACGACGACGACCGCACCGTGACCATCGGCCAGCGCCGCGGCAGCTTCCCCGGTATGCTGAAGCAGCGCCGCTTCAACATCGTGCTCGTCTCGAAGGATGCCCCGAAGCCTCTGAACCTCGACAACCCCGATGGCCGGATGGTGGAGTACAGCGGCAAGGAGGTCACCGTGAAGCTTTGACCACCAGGGATAATAGTTAACTGCTACAATAAACGAGGCGGGCGAAGATGTATCTTCGCCCGCTTTCCGTTTTCCTCACTTCACCTGCACCACACGGTAGCTGTCGATGGTGCGGCGGTCCTGGCTGATGCTCATGCCCACCGCCCACACGGGGCGCTCATCGGCCGCGAAGCGCACGGCGTAGTCCTTCTTGATAATCTGGTCGGTGGCCTCCTCAGCGCTCTTCCCGAATTTCAGCTCTACGATGTAGATGCCATGAGGCAGCCGCAAGGCGATGTCCATGCGCCCGTCGGAGGTCTGCTCCTCAGCCGTCACGTCGGCGCCGATGGCCATCAGGGCGGCGTAGATGAGCGACTGATAGAGCTGCTCGTTCTGGTTACGGTCAGTGATGCTGTAGGGGATGCCGGCATACCAGATGCGAATCAGGTCTATGAACTGTTCAAAGTTGATCTCCTGTCGGCGAAGACGCCTGAAGGCTTTGCTCAAGGTGTTCTGACTGCCCACATAGTCCTCCATATAGTATTTATAGAGCGACTCGGCAAAGCCCTCGCGCACCTCGCCGTTGGGGAATCCAAGTGTAAACTCCTGCTCAAAGGGGTCATACTCCTTCAGCGTCAGGTAGCCGCTCTGGAAGAGTACGGGTATGGGATCGGTGATGCGCTCCGTGGGCGCGTCGAATTGGCTGAGAGGCCCCTTGAAGTGCTCTATCTGCTGCAGGCTGATGTTGTGCTGCCGCATCACGTTGACCAGCATCGAGGGGGTGCCGGTGCTGAACCAGAAGTTCATGATGTCGCCCATCGAGAAGGCGTTGATGAGGCTCCACGGGCAGTAGATGTCGGTCATCTCCTTCGAGAAGTGGTAGCCGTCGTAGGTATCCTTCAGCTTCGCCACGATGTCGTCATACGTGTAGTGCAGGTTCCAGCGTTTGTAGAGCCGGTTCATCTTCTCCGTCAGCAGCTCGATATCGGGTTTCATGTATGTCAGCAGCTCTTGCTCGGTGATGCCGCAGATGCCCTCATAGGCGGGGTCGAAGGTCAGCTGCTGCAGGTTGTTCAGCTCGCTGAACACCGATAGCTGCGAGAACTTCGAGATGCCCGTCAGGAACACGAAGCGCAGATACTGCGCCTGCGCCTTCAGCGGCGAGAACAGGTTGCGCACGCGGTTGCGGATGTAGTCCTGAAGCTCCAGGTCGTTGATGCTGTCGAGCATCGGCGCGTCGTACTCGTCGATGAGGATGACCACCTGCTCGCCCGTCTGCTCGTGGGCGGTTTCTATCATTCGTGTTAGTCGTGCGTCATAGTTTGTAGGATCCTTATACTCACCAAGCCCAAACTTACGCTCCTGCTGTTCCAAGATGGCATTAATGGTACCATGCACCAGCTCTTTCTCAAAATACTTGCCGTTCGACAGGTCGAGGCGTATGACGGGATACTGCCGCCACTCCTTCTCCTTATCATATATATACAGCCCCTCGAACAGCTCCCGCCGCCCCTCGAAGTAGCAGCGCAGCGTGTCCACTAACAATGACTTGCCGAAGCGGCGCGGACGGCTGAGGAAGAAATTCTTAGCCTCGGTCGTCACCATCCGCCACACATACTCCGTCTTATCGGCATAGACCGCCTTGCGCTGGCGGATCCAGTCGAACTCCTGCACGCCCACGGCGTAGCCTCTTCTCTTCTCAGTCTGTTCCATATCTTTATCCGGGCAAGCCGCTGATGGCTGTTTCCGTTTGCAAATATAGGCAAAATTTTCGAAATTATCCCAAGGAAGAGGAAAAAAATGAAGGAAACAGCCCAAATTAGACTGAATACCGCCATCAGAACCTTACTTAAAAAGCGAGGCAGGCTCGAACACGGCAGGGGGCATTAAACGGCGGCTACAGGAAGCCTCCCTACAGTTGCGAGAAGCCTCCCTACAGTTGCGAGAAGCCTTCCTACAGATGCGAGAAGCCTCCCTACAGTTGCAGGAAGCCTCCCTACAGATGCGAGAAGCCTCCCTACAGTTGCAGGAAGCCTCCCCTCAGACGAAGGAAGGCTCTTTAGCTCCGAATTCTTTTGAGAATTGCTTACTCCGAAAGGTGTTGCCAGCCAGCGACTCCGTCACTAAGAGTACGGAAAGCTATTTGCCGGGCAGCAGGCACGGGGATAGCGGCCATACTCGTGCGCGCACGCGCGTATAGTATTGGATTATGAAGAAAACATGTGTACTATGTGTACCATCTGACACAGCGTGGTGGCAGATGGTACAGATGGTACACATGTTTTGGCTTTACATCATCTCTATAAGGAAGTTCTCGTAGCCCAGCTTCTTGATGTAGTTCAGGTACTGAGCCTCCCAGGCCATGTGCTCCACCTCGCCGTCGATCCACTTCTGGATGAGCTTCTTGGTGGGATAGTCGTCGTTGAAGGCCTCGGCCAGCTCGCTCAGCTGCTTGATGGCCGTGGGCTCGTAGTCGTTCTCAATCTGCTCCTTCGGGTCATCGTAGAAGGGGAACTCGATGGTCTTCATGGCCTCCTGCAGGTCGGCGGGCTTGCAGCCCAGCTCCACCAGGCGGTTGAGCACCTCTTCGGCCTCCTCCCACTCTTCCTCTGCCTCTTCCTTCCACTTGTCGGCCAGCTTGTTCCAGCCGTTCAGGCGGTCGTAGGCCGAGAAGGCGAAATGCTGCTTACTGTTACCAAACCATACAGCGCCCAGATAGGCAAACTGCTTCAATGCTTCTTCTTTTGTCATGATTGCTTAATCTTTAATAGTTATAAAATGTTATTATTCTGAAAGTATCTCTATCAGACGGTCGAGCTGCGGGTTGACCACAGCATACTCCTCAAGATTGATGCCTCTCTCGGTGAGCACCGAGGCCATGCAGTCGGGCACGCTGGCCGCCTGCTGCTCCAGGGCCCGCCCGTGCTCTGTCAGGGTAATGATAATCTGCCGGCCGTCATCCCTGTTCTTCTTGCGAGCCACCAGTTTCATCGCCTCCATGCGCTTGATGAGCGGCGTGAGCGTGTTGCTCTCGAGATAGAGTCGCCGCGAGATGGCGTTCAGCAGCTGGGCATCCTGCTCCCAGAGCACCATCAGCACCAGATACTGCGTGTAGGTGATGCCCAGGGGAGCCAGCATGGGCTGGTAAGCCTGTATCATCAAGCGTGCTGCCGTGTAGAGACGGAAGCAGCCCTGGCGACTCAATTTCAGATTATCACTACTCATACAATTAATCGTTTGCGATGCAAAGTTACGAATTATTCCATAGAGTAAATATAAAAAGGTGATTTTTTAATATCTTTTAATAGAACGGTCGCATACGATTAAAATAGTTTTAGCATTCCTTTTAAACCATCTGCCTATTTCTGCGTCTATATAAACATTATGACTAGATTTGTATTGTTTCTGGGTTTTCTGTTCTTATCTCTGACGGCCCTGGCTCAGGGTAGCGTCAGGGGAAAAGTGCTCGACAGGCAGACCGACGAGGGCCTGCCCTATGTGAATATCCGAGTGGTGCAGGGCGAAAAGCTCGTCAAGGGCGCCATCACCGACGGCACAGGTGCGTTCAGCATCACGGGCCTGGCCGACGGCAGCTATCAGCTACAGGTGTCGTACGTGGGCTACAAGGACCTCACCCGCCAGTTCACCATCGCGCCCAGCGACCGCCGGGCCCACTTCAACGCCCTCTACATCGCCGAGGACCAGAAGACGCTGAAGGAGGTGACCGTCACCGGCCAGCGTTCGCAGATGAAGCTCGAGGTGGACCGCAAGGTATTTTCCGTAGACCAGATGATTGCCTCGGCGGGCGGCTCGGCCTCGGAACTGCTCGAACAGATACCGAGCATCGAGGTGACCACCGACGGCGAGATCTCGCTGCGGGGCAACTCGAGCGTGGAGGTGTGGATCAACGGCAAGGCCTCAGGGCTGACGGCCGACAACCGTGGCGAGATACTCCAGCAGATACCCGCCGAGAGCATCGAGCGCATCGAGGTGATCGACAACCCGAGTGCCAAGTTCTCACCCGAAGGGTCGGCAGGCATCATCAACATCATCCTGAAGCGCGACCGCAAGGCAGGCTACTACGGCTCGCTGCGCGTGGGGGCCAACAACCACGGCGGCTGGAACACGGGCGGCAACATCAACTACTCGAGCGGCGTGCTCGACGCCTTCGCCAACCTGGGCTACCGCCGCCGGGCGGGCACCGGGGGCAACGAGAGCGAGCAGGAGTACCTCATGACACGCGAATACCAGAACGCCACGGGAAGCAGCGAGAACAGAGGCGGCAACCTCTTCGGACGCCTCGGACTCACCTGGCACGTGACGCAGAAGGACGACATCTCGCTATCGGGCATGACCATGCAGGGCAAGAACGACAACGAGAGCTCGACGAACTACCTCTACGGTCTGATAGGCCAGGGACCCTACAAGCAGATGCACCGCGAGAACACCGGCGAGGGCGACATGCACATGTATCACGGCGAGCTGGCCTACGAGCACAGCTGGGCCGACTTCCACAAGCTGAAGGCCAACTTCTCCTACAACCGCTGGATGGCCGACAACGACAACACCTACCGCGACCGCACCATCGCCATCGGCAACTCAGACCCCGCAACGACCAACGCAGAACTCTATCAATACCGCCCCATGCACGTGCGCAACCGCTCGATGGAGGCCAAGCTCGACTACGAGAACCAGATCACCGAGAAACTGAAGCTGGAGGCGGGCTACAACGGACGCTTCTCGCACGAGAACTCGCCACTGGAGTCGTGGGTGGCCGACAACTGGGAGGGCACGGGACGCACGCTCGACGAGGCCTACTACAACCGCTTCATCTACGACATGGACACCCACGCACTCTACGCCACCGTCACCACCTCGCTGGGCAAGCTCGGCATCATGGGCGGACTGCGCGGAGAGTACTGGAAGGTACACACCGAGAGCTACGACTACCAGCAGGAGAACGACCCCGCCAAGCGCAACGAGCCCTTCAAGAAGGACTTCTTCCAGCTCTTCCCCAGCCTATTCCTCAACTACCAGCTGACCGAGTCGGCACAGCTGCAGCTGAACTACACGCGCCGACTGCGCCGACCCTGGGGCGGACAGCTCAACTCGTTCAAGAACACCAGCGACGCATCGATGGTCTCGTTCGGCAATCCCGAGCTGACACCGGAGTACACCAACTCGTTCTCGCTCAACTTCCTCAAGACCTGGGAGGAGCACACGCTGAGCATCAGCTCCTACTACCGGCCCACGACCGACGTCATCCAGCGCATCCGCTATCAGGGCAACGACGGGGTGATGTATATGACCCAGGAGAACGTGGCCAAGAACCAGCGCGCCGGACTGGAGCTGATCGTGAAGAACAAGCTCTTCCGCATCCTCGACCTGACGACGACGCTCAACGGCTATTACTATAAGGTGGACGGATTCGAGTATCAGATCATGGGGCAGACCGTCACCGGAGCCGCCGAGGAGAGCTTCTCGTGGGACGCACGCCTGCTGGCCTCGCTGATGCTGCCCTACGACATCTCCATCCAGGCCACGGGCAACCTGCGCTCGCGAGGGGCCATCACCCAGGGCTACCGCCGCTCCAACCAGTCGCTCGACCTGGGGCTGCGCAAGTCGTTCTTCAACAAGCGCCTGGCCCTGAGCATCAACTGGCGCGACGTGTTCAACAGCCGCAAGTGGGAGAACTACACATCGAGCGACACCTTCACCCGCCACCAGAAGAACTGGCGCGACCCGCGCATCAACGTCACCGTGAGCTGGAACTTCGGCAACATGAACAATGAGAAGCGTCCTGGCGGAGGAGGCGGTGACTTCGGCGGCGGTGACGAGGATATGCCGATGGGCTTCGGCGACGGCGGCGGACAGCAACAGGGCCCCCAGCAGCAGGGCAACCAGCAGAATCAGCAGCCGCAACAGAATCAGCAGAATCAGCAGCAAGAACAGTCTCAGGAGCAGACCGCTGAGGGCAGAGAAGGATAAGGCTATTGGAGGTCCTGAATGTTGCACTCGATGACATCAAGGCACAGATCATCAAGCACTACCAGCGCCTTTCAGACCGTGAGGCGTATGTCGCTCGTAAATTCGCTTGTAATCGCTCGTAATTTTCACACTCTTGCGAGAGGATTTTTATTGATTTTCAACACCTTACACATTGTCGCTCGTAAAATCGCTCGTAAAATCGCTCGTAATCGCTCGTAATTTTCACTCTTTTACGAGCGACCATACAGATCTGTTACCTGCGGTTTCGTTAACAATCTTACCGTCTTCTCGTATCTTGCGCAAGATGTTATCTATCTTGTTCATTTTCTGCTTATCATCCAGCTGGTCTGACAAAACATCCCAAAGAAGATTTACTATTTCTTGCTTTGTTAGGCTGTTGTGATCTTTTAGTGAATCAAGCAGTAGTACCTCGCACTTCTTATCCGCCAGCCCCTTATGTAGTCCTCGTATGTGCCATCGTAGAATCCACCGCTGTTCCTGAATTCCAGTTCATTCTCGCGCTCAATCACGATAATACGGGCATCCTCCGCATAATTTTGATGGGCTATGCAATTATGGAGGGCTTCGAGTATCACCTCGCTATCGTACTTCATCCCCTCGCCTGGCAGGAAACTGTTCTTTGGGAATAGCTTGAACGGATAGTTTCGGATTTTGTGCATCACCTCCGTTGTTGTCAACAGGAACGGGATAGTGAACACCTGTCCCACATTGTCTTTATCAGCCAGCCGCCACACGATTTCACCTATATAATTGATGTAGTGTAACGATTCTGGTTTGCCCAGCAACAGAATAGCCGTATTTGTTATCTTCCCGTCAATGGTAATCTTTGCCTTATTCAAAAACACCTCATCGCTCCAACCGTCCACATCAGCCTTCTGCTTGGGATAATGCTCCTTGTATCCCTCGCGAGCCTTCTTGATGGCTTCCTCGTCCAAGTCAGCTATAGTTGCCCCCTCAACAATCTGTTTCGACCAGTCCTCATTCACCGTCTGGCTACGTATCTCTTCATATTTGTTCATGTCGAGTGCTACCAAACTCTCACCACGACGGGCATAGAAGTGTCCTTGCCATGCCATCGGGATACCACGAGGCGCAGCAGGTATCTGGAACATCAGTACACGCTTACCCTCAACCTCCAACTCGTATATCTCACGGAAGGTATTGTTGTCAGTAGTATGTTGTGACAAGTCTTGCTTCAATTTCTGTAGGCTCTTCATTCCGTTCTTGTACGACGTGCCTAATATCTCCCGTGTCTTGTCATGCACTCCGAATATCAGCCAGGCGAAATCCTTATCTCTCAGGTTCGCCTCGTTACTCAATGCCGAGAAATACTTGCCCAAGTCGTCGAAGTCAAAGTTGTTCTCAGCCTTCTTGAACTCTACCACCTCATTCTCATGATGGTAACGCAGTTTATCGAATGTCTCGTATATGTTCATTGTATATTTTTCTTTTACTGCAAAATTACACATTTTTTTAGAAATAATTAATTGGTTAGGCAGCAAATAGTAAAGCTGCAATAGCTCCAACCCCTTCTGCAGCAATCTTACCGAACCAATCGCCATCTGTAAGTTTATGCTCTACAATATAGTTACGGAGTTTTATCCGCCATTCCTTATTTTGGAGCAAAAACCAAAGATCCTCATCAAGATAAGCATATGATACATTCTCAATCAGCCAACCTTTCGATGGAGTATGTCCTTTGCTAAGTGATTCGCCAGGGTACTGCAGATGCCAAAAGCCATCCGTCTCCATATGCCAGAAAGGCTTTTCTATTCCCGTCAAGTCATCGAACTGAGATGGTTTGGCATACTTTGACATTAGCATTAAGTAGCGCCTTTCTATCCAATCGTTAATGACGAATCTGTTATCTATGAACACCTTGCCATCTATACCATCAATGATTGCAAGCAATAATACAGGCTTAGCCACGATAACCTCACCGTGTATCTTTGCCTGTCTTATATTCATTATCCGCTTCGTATAGTGAGCAAAACATTGCTCGTAATCGTAGAACCTAATGATCCTATTCATCGCTCTTCGTTATTGATTTGTGGCGACAAAGATACGAAAAAGATTGGAAAGATAGTCTCTTTTTATAATAAAAGCGATAAACTTCTATGTAAGTTTAACGCTTTTCTAAGCTAATTATGCTCTAACAGCATCATTCCATTCACTATATATATAATCTCCAAATAACCTTCCTTATAATCCGCTTTTCTATCGAAATTCACGATGCTTAAGGGAATCAGACACCATTAGACACTTCTATATTATCCCCAATAATCAAGATACGTTTCTTTGAAGTAGTTCATCAAGCTTTCATGCTCCTTACGTAAGTAGCGCATCCACCCCTGCTTCACCTCTATATAAGGATTGTGTTTCATGGGGTGTATGCCATAGAGACAAGTGGAGGATGGCAAGTTTGAATCCCTCTCTATTTCCTCTTTCTCATCCACCTTCATCCAAGCTTTTAACACCTGATATGGAGCGTCCTCCGTCAAAAGGTCAACGGTGTCTTCGAAAACGCCAGCCATAGGATAGTCTTTGATAGCATTGAACACCTCTTTTTTGGTAGAGGCCCATGTCAGCTTATCCTCCATTTCCTCCTTCGATTCGTCCATCAGGAATTGGATACATTCGCACAGAGCATGCTCCTTTTCTCTCACCTCTTCGTTATCGCCGAGAATCTCCCAACCCACTGCAATCATCATGCAGGCCAGTCTGTCGAATGTGATGATAGTTGGCTGCGGCGTGAACTGCATAAACTCCACAACAGCCATTAGCAAAAGGAAATCGTAAGACTCCTCTGCAACCTCACTGATACTCCTCAGTTTCCCCTTTGGCACAAATGTAGAGATGCTGTCGTATGAAGGTCTCAAAGCCATGCTGGGTTTACTTTCCTGGTCCTCGTTTATCACCTCCCCCTTGTTGTCATACCACTTACCACTCACCTTCACTCTACATTCAAAGAAGGCGGGAGCGTCAATAATATCTTCTACTAATGCCTCATACTTTACTTCCCTCATCATTATGTTATAGAGCGCAGAGTTAGGATATGCAACAATCTTCTTATCACCCCTTATCCACACACCACCATCAAACTTCATGGCCTTGATGGTGAAACATTCCTCTTTCATGTTCAGCCGGTATAACTTATTCCCTATACGCTTCAATTTCCCATCTGCAGAAAACACCTTGTCACCTTTTCTGTTTTTCAGCGAACACCGCAGATATGAGTTCTCAACGGTGAAGTCATCAAGACTTACCCCCTGACTTGGCGCATTGTTACGACCAGTATCTGTGCTACCGTCATCCTGTCCGTATGTATATTCTATCAATCCGAGTTTGGCCAGTCTCATTTTGATTGACACTTCCGTTCGCCCCACTATCTCAGCTATTGTCGCAGCGTCTTTGCCTTGTTTGAAATACAAGGCCACCAGTTCCTCTTCGTTCTCAGTCCACGGCTTTCCTCTGCGACTTTCAGTTGCAAAGGCTTCTTCTAGTTTAGAAGCTGTAGTTATCTCTTCTTGTTTCGTCTCTTGGATTTCAGGCGTTTCTTCCTCCTCATCATCAGGTTCAATTAAGGGTGGTTCTACTATTTCTTCTTTCTTCTGATAGTTTCCATGCAACACCTCCACAGCCTCACCAATCTTGTCAATCAACTCCATTGCTCCGTCATCACTCATCAGCGCAATCTTCAAGTCCGACAGGAAGTTCTCATAGTCGAATACAAACGATGGCGCAATCTCGCCCTGCCTGATAGGGCAATTGACTATCTTGTCCAGCAAATCATAAACCGACGGCAATAACTCCTTAAACACCTCCCTCTCACTCCGATGCTTTTTCTGATAGGAATAGTATTGCAGGTTCAACTCTATCTGCACATCTTCGCTATACCTATTGAATTGACTGACAAGTTCCTTGTCCGCGCCAGATGCTTCCGTCGCCTTGTCTTCATTCCCTTGCGAAAGAATCTTCTCGTACTCCGACATCGCCGTAGCTGAATAGTCGATAGTGTTATCCATGCTCTCCGACAGCCTGTCAATCTCATTCTCCGACAGCGACGTATATGTTTCCAGCAAAACCCTCTTCAGCGAAGACCGTCCTGACGGCAATGTCATCAGGAAATACAAGTCCTCATCAAGTTCCGCACACCTCACAGAATCATTCAGCTTCGCTTCCGATGGTTTCACATTGTTGTCACGCATAAGGGAGAGAATATCCTCTTGTCCTCTCTTTGGAACGATATGCCAGAAACTGTCGTTTTGCAGGTACCAGAAGGGTAGGTAAGCATCCGGATGGAACAGCGGTTCTTTGGGTAATACCCTGTTCCAGACCTTCATGAACATCGACTTCAACTTGTCATCATAAAAGATTTCGTTGTTCGTCAGTATATTCTTTTCAAACAACTCGATGACTGTCAACATCAAGACAGCCTTGTGCGGAGACTTCCTGCCGTACTTATTGTTTGTCCTCAGATTCTTGAAAGCTTCTGTATAATTCATTGCCAATTGCTTCTACTTTATCTTGCTTATTGTTGTTTGCATAGTTGCCAACTTCGTATTGTCAAAAGGCCGTTTCTTTTCTATTCTGTATGCAGTACCCGAAATGGAACTAAGCTTATCTGCATCCACGACCTTTCTTCCATCATGACCTTGCGCCAAGTAATCACTTGTCAATATGATCATCTGCCTATTGGTAGCATCAAAGAACTTGTTTTCATTATTCTCATCATAACATGAAACCGAGTCATTAATGATTAAAGGCATTTCAGTATTATTCTTTTCATTCAACACTTCTCCGATGGACAATAATAGAGACAAAAGATACGCCTTTCTCAGCGAATAACTGGGCCTAAATACCCTACAACTATCTGCATCGATAAGAAACGCCTCCACTTGACCATTTTGTGTTTCTACCATTCGTATTAAGCCTGTATAATCATCTGTGTAGAGGTGCTGCAAGAACATATTGGCCTTGTCCTCTATCGTATTGATGATACGCCTCTTATTTTCATCTCTAGCATTCTTGAAGGCATTGTGAATGTGCTGAAGTAGTAAAGCCACTTTTGCATAACGAGCGGCATCAGTACCCTCAGACATTTTGCTCAAAGAAAGCCGTGCTTCTTCAAGTCGGTTTACATGTTCCATTTTTGCCCGCTTCAGCATGTCAATACGACTTTCTGCTTGGTGTTTCTTATCCAACCAATTTGAGAGATTCTCATAATTGGCAAGAAGTTGCTCTTCAGTCAAACCATCAGCCTGGGCTAAAAAACGTTTCTTTTGTTCATATTCTGTTTCCAAATTGGCGTCTATTTTTGCCACATCATTATGCAATCGCTCGTTCAAGGCTATTGTTTCTTTGATTTTCTGAGTTATTTTTGCTATCTCTGCCAAATTCCTTTCAAGTAGTACTTCTTGATTCTGTAGGTCACAGGCAAAGTCGTGTTTATAAAAGTCAGGTTGGTCAAAATATTCTGATGCCCCCGATTCTAATAGTTTAGCAGCACGTGCAACAGCATTGTTTACCAAATAGTCTGATTCTAATTTCCTACGTTCTTTTCTTAGTTCATTGACTTTTGCAGAGTACTCTTTTGCAATATTCTTAAAGCCAAGAAGAATCCACATATCAGACAATAGATTGGCATTATAATGTTCCCTTATTCGAGCAATACATTCTGAACGTTTTTGTGTTAGGCGCTCAATTTTATGATTTACAGAAACGAGCAGTTTTGAAGCTTCGCTGCCTTCAAATACACTTTTTAGTAAATTCTCAAAATTTACAGCCTCGTTCTCTTTTTCGTGAATTTCACGCTCAACCTCTGCTAACAAAGCCACTTCAGTATCTATAGTCTTTTTCAGAAGCCCCGCTCTGTCAGCATTCTTTTTGTCCATTTTTAGAGCATGGTCACGTGCCCTCTCTGCATTTCTTGTAGCATACTCCATAAAAGCGAAGTAAGCATCGAAGTCTCTGACATTGCTATGGCTGTTAATAAGGATTTTCATTGCATTAGAGCTTTGCAGCACATTCAAATCACTCCAGCCATTAAGCATGATAAACTTGCGTATCTCAGATGGCAAGTCCTTATCGAAATATACACCATCCTTCACCGACTGTTCCCTTCCATTGTCGTCTATCAGCGAAAACATATAATTAGAGGTCCTGACTTCTCCATCATAAGATTTCGTAAATCGAAAGTGCTTTACAAGAACCTTTTGTCTGCCCTCATGTTCATAAGCCATAGCGACTCGAACTTCATCAGAATCATTGGGAAGCAACTCTTCCCAACGTTTCTTAGAAATGAACTTTGTGTCCATCTTGTTGATGCCATCGGTACAGAACAGCCACTCTAACGCATCATAGAAAGTAGTTTTCCCATCGCCATTAGCACCTATAATAAGGTTAAGTCCATTTGAGAAAACGAACTCATTGTGCCTGTAGAACAGTCTAAAGTTTTGTATTTCTACCTTTTGTATAACCATGGGAAGAACTATCTGTTTTTAACTAATCAATACTTTCCGGACTATCGTCCTGTTCAATGTCTTTGGCCGTCTTGTCTGTCAATTGCAAGAACATATCAAGGAAGGCTCTGTTGGAAAAGAAGTATCCTTTATTTTCATTTAGCTTTTCTTCCATGACAGAGAAACCATAGTTTGCATATTCTTCCATTGTATTCACAAGGGCCGTTACTACTGCTCCTGGTTCAATCACGCCTTTATCAAGGGCAATCCAATCAATATCTGTTTTTGCAACTAAAGCAATGAAGATATAGGAACGCAGATTCGGATATGCTTTGCGAAATTTCTTGGAGTCCAAATTTCCCCAATACTGTAATGGCTGCCCCAAACCTTTCAATTCGCTGGCGTCCTCAGAAAGAGGAATTTTTTTGTTGGCATATAGCCCTATGAAGAATGCCATAATGTATGGTTCGTATCCTGCACCCAGTATCTTGCCTTTAGCCCCCGTATTAACAGAAGCACCAACACCATAGTCGGATATTACTCGAATAACACTCTGTTCGTAACGTTTCTCAAATCTTGGATTCCTACGCCCCCAGAGGTCAATTAGTTTTTCGTCTTTCTTTACGAACTCTTCTATGTCTTTATAATTCTCTGCCATACCTTATTTTACTTTAGTAATCATCGTTTGAATAGTTCCAAGTTTCTTGTCATCAAATGGGCGTTTTTTCTCTATGCGGAATACGCGTCCTTCTATATCCTCTATTCTTGAATGGTCAAGAATTGCTTCTCCATTACTTCCATCACGTAAGAAGCTCTTTGTTACAATTATCACTTGCTTCTTAAGTCCGCTGATAACTCCAAAGAATTCATTTTCCTTGGTGTCTGTAAATGATGAAGTTGGAGCATCGAAAAGTAAAGGCAGTTCTGTCTCGTCTCTTTCAGCAGACAGATTGCCAATAGCGAACAAGATAGACATCAAATATGTCGTCTTTAATGCTGTGTTCGGGTTAAAGATTCTTACGCTGTCGTTATTCATTAAGAATGCCTCTCCCTGTCCGTTTTGCTTTTCTATAATTCGTATAGTACCTTTAAAGTCATTGGTGTTCAGCTTGGCCAAGAACAGATTAGACTTCTCTTCGATAGCATCAAGCAATCTCCGCTTGTTTTCCTCCTTTGCATTTTTGAATGCATTAGAGATTTGCTGAATAATCAAAGCGGTTTTTGCATACATCTCTGCTGCTGTGCCTTCAGAAGTTTTGCTTAGCGACAACTCTGCTTCATCCAGAATGGCTCTATGTTGCTCCCTTTGCCGCTTCAATATATCTATTCTGCCCTCTGCCTTTTTCTTCTTATCTATCCAATCCGAGATATTATCGTAATTCGCTAAGAGTTGTTCTTCGGTTAAACCATCTGCCTGAGCCAGAATCCGTTTCTTTTGTTCAAACTCAGTATTGAGGTTGGCATCTATCTTTTTAATATCGTCATGCAATCTATTATTGAAAGCTATTGCTTCTTGGATTTTCCTTCTCATTTTAGCAATGTCAGAAAGGTTGTCGTTCAAGGTGGTATCCCGCTTCTGCAACTCGTCAATGTAGTTGTTCTTATAAAGCGGTTCGATGCCCTCGTCAGCCTTACCTTCTAGTGATGCTTTGTATTCTTGCAGACGTTCGTACATATAGTTCCACGCTTCAGTACCTTTTTCAGCCTTTCTTCCACAAAATTTACACACTTCTTCGTTTAGCATATCTTCCATTATTTTCCTGCCTGGTATATGGGCAGGTAAGGCAGTGAATCCTCTTTCTGCCTCCTTTATGGCTTTCTCTACGCCAGCAGTAATAAGGTATTGGTCTTCTAGCTTTTTGCGTTCATTCATTAGGCCATTGACTAATGCAGAATACTCTTCAGCAGTATCAACAAAACCCAGTAAAATCCACATGTCATCAAGAAGATTGATAGTATAATTCTCCTTGATTCTACCTGCTGTTTCTGAGCGTCTTTGGCTCAGTCTTTCTATTCGCTGATTTACTGATTTGAGCAATTTTGAAGCCTCATTGCTTTGTTCAATATTTTTCAGTAGCCCTTCAAAGTTCTCTGCTTCTCCCTCCTTGATATGTATTTCACGATCTATGTCAGATAACAAACCTTTCTCCTGTTCTATGGTTTTCTTTAGCCCTTTTATCTTATCAGCATTCTTTTTATCTAGTTTTTGGGCATTGTCTCTTGCTTGCTCTGCATTCTTTGTGGCATATTCCATAAAAGAGAAATACGCTTCAAAATTCTGGACCTCGCTAAACTCGTCAACAAGTTGTTTCAAGGAGTTTGATTTTTCGAGAATATTCAAATCCTGTTCTCCCTTGAACATGATGAACTTTCGCATTTCAGAAGGAAGGTCTTTATCAAATGTAACACCGTCTTTAACAATTCGCTCTATACCATTACCTTCTATTAATGAGAATGTGTAGTTGGACGTTGTCACTTCACCATCAAAGGATTTTGTGAAATGGAACATCTTTTCTAGTACCTTCGTCCTGCCTTTGTGCTCATAAGTCATCGCCACACGCACATCATCAGAATTGTTAGGCATTAACTCTTCACTCCTTTTCTTAGAGATATACTTCGTGTCCATTTTGTTGGTTCCGTCTGTACGGAACAACCATTCAAGGGCCTCATAGAAAGTGGTCTTTCCATCACCATTTGAACCAATTATCAGATTCAAGCCATTAATGAGCTCAAACGAGTTCTCTCGGTAATAGCTTCTGAAATTCTGTATCTCAATCTTTTGTATAATCATAGAAGATAGTTGTCGTTGATATAGTTAAACACAGTCATATACACTTTTTTCTGGACACTCTCATCAGTAGAACCATCTAAGTTCTTGATGATGCGAGCCACCGCAGCCACTACCACATTATCAGAATTCATAGCGGTGTACAAATCCTCATATTCCGACTTGTCGTACTCGTAAAGTTCTTGCAGTTTCTTGTCGTCAAGAACCATGTGTAGCATTCTTTCTTTGTTTGTCATAATGTATGATTGTTTTTAGTTAGATTCAGTCCATAATGATCGAGCACTTCCCTCAGTTCCAACTCTGAGTAGGAAGGATTCTCAGATAGTTGAGAGAAATTGATGACTCGTTTTAGTTCTCCTCTTAGCAGCGACTGCTCCATCCTGTAGCTATCGCTATAAGGATTGACCTCAGGTGCTACTACCAAGTCATGCAGTTCTGCCATCTTCTTATCTGGGTGCGTTCTGAGCACACGACCTCTGCGCTGTATAAACTGGCGAGGATTTCCTGTGCTGGCACAGAAAATAGCCAACTCGCTTCGAGGCACATCAACACCTTCGTCAAGACACTTCATCGAAGTGAGCACATGAAGCCTGCCTGTGGCAAAGTCGTGCAATATTTCTTCTCGGTCTTGCTGACCAGAGACGAACTTTCTCACCGTCACGTGGTCATCCACCTCTGTTACAACCTTTGTGTAGAGGTTGATAAGGTGCTCCATATCGTTATCATCACCTATGTCTTCTGATATGTCAAAGTCGTCACCACCTCCTATGTAATCAGGTTTGTTGCCTTCTGGCACATAAATCAGCGAGTATTTCAAGTTGCCCTTTTCTTGGAAACGCTTCTCGATGATTTCACGGAATGCCTCGATTTTATTCTCCGCTTTGTGGACAATGCGCTTACGGGCCAACAGCATCATCTTCAGCTTCTCATCGATGTGGTCGAATTTCTCCTTGTCGTAGTTGAAGTATTTGGCTATACGTTCAGACAGTTCAACGTATGCATCCATCTCGTCTGGAGTCAGACGCACCAAATGTGGATAGTACATGTACTTGCAGAGTACACCATTCTGTATGGCTTCCTCCATACTGTATTCGTAGGTATAGTGCTCTTCAGAACCAAAGAACTTCTTCAGTTTCTGGTTGCCTTCGTCATCAAACTGCCTTTCTGGAGTTGCCGACAATCCTATTCTGCGTAGGTAGGGAATCTCCTTGAGTCGCTTTACTAAAGAGCCTGAACCCATGTTATGACACTCGTCAGCAATCATGAGTAATCTCCTGCGGTCAAAGCCATTCAATACTTTGAATACTCTTTCTCTGGAATAAGAGGCGTATGTGGATATGATGATATACGATACTTCCGGATCTTTATCCGTCTTATACTTTTCGTTAAAGGCAACCCGCTCTACTTCATCTCGCCAAGTGAGATTCTTTGAATATACCTTAATGATGTTGCTGAAGTTAAACTTCCGACATTCCTGTTCCCATTGGTTGACAAGCGTGATAGTTGGTACAAGGATAATTGTCTTGTAATACCCTTTCCGTTTGTAAATCTCCAACAGGCAGTTGAGTGACGTGATGGTCTTACCCGTACCTGTTGCCATAGCTAACAACCCCTTTTGCCCATTGTTCTTCCAATTCTCAAAAGCGGTTTTCTGATAATCTCGTGGGCCGGAATGATATGGAAACTGTGGTTCAACCACTAAGTCTTCGCATACGGCATCTATTTGTTCCTGCCTTTCTTTGATGGCTTTTTCTGCTTTTATCTTTCGCAGTTTTTTCTCTACATCGAGCAGTTCTTCAATATCTTTGTCACCAAAGTTCGATTGGATGGCAGAGATAAGGTTTTCTGGCGACAGATACTCGATATTCCGCTTCTTGCCTTTCATGATAGCGTTAAATTCTTCGCGCTGACTGGCAATACGGTTCTGTACCATCTTGTCAACAGAATCGCTGCGATCTATCTTGATTTCTTCAAGGTTGTTGAATAGTCCGCTGATGGTAAAGTTGGCAGAGCCAGTAAACGAGGTTATGCTATCTCCATCGCGGAATTGTCCAGACTTGGTATGTGATATGCCTTTCTTGTTGCGAGGCTTGATGATTCGAATGTCGATACGTTTATCGTAGATGAGGAAAGCAAGGCACTCAAAGAACTGTTGTTGGTACTCGTCAAAGGTCTGGCGCAAGGTTTCAAAGTTAGTCAGGTCAAAGCAGTCAATCACCCCACCGTGCAATCCTTTGCTAATGGCTTCTTTGTCTTCTTCTGATACGATGTGATTGATGACGAGCCTCATCTTGCCTCCATTGGAGATAAATGTAGCGAAACCATCAGCCAGCACGCTGATAGTCGCAGAACTGAAATAGCCCAGTTGTAGGTCAAACTCTTTACTGTTCTCCAAACAGTCGTTGAAGAACTTCTCTGGCGAGTTATACTCTCCAGGCCTATATGTTCCGTCTTCTGCCCAATCTACTTCGTACAGCATAATAACCTCCTATATAAAGCAGTTCGTACACATAATATCATCGCCAAGGATGTCCACCAGCGTGGTGCCCTTGTTCTTCTCTTTGTTCTCCTTCTGACGGCGAATGATGTCGAGTTTTATCTGGCGGATGCGCTCTGGTTTGATGAGGTCAGCAAGACTCTCATTCTGATTCCACGTATAGCCGTCTTTCTCAAACTCCATTGCTTTTGCATAGAGGTCGGGATGCTGCTCGTAGAGCCATATCCATTCTATCTTCTGCTGGAAGAAGCAGAAGTAGCAGCCAGAGCGACTGCGGCAATAGGTGCCTGTCTCGCCATCTACCTCGAAGGGGATTTCTTCATAGTACGCAGGAACACCAGCGCCACTTTCTCTCAACAAACGGAAAATGTCTTCCTTCACCAATACATCAGTGTTTTCAAGCAATGGGAATGACTCCAGCTTTCCCACAGGATAGTCAGTAGTTTTCAGGAACTCGAACACAGCGTGATTGAAGAGCTTGACATCATAATCCAACAGCGCATTCATCTTCTTGGAATAGTAGAACTGCTTGGTGATAGGTTTCTTTACTGTTTCGATGATTTCGTCTCGCAGGAATCCTTCTGGTGTAAGCCGTTCGTAGATATCAACTATCTGTTCCAAGTTCTCCTTATGCAGGAACTTGTTGATGACATCGATGCTCCAGATGTTCTTTCGGAATGGGAACACGGCTTGGATGTTGGGCTTGCTGGAAATATATCCATCTCTGTCCTCGTCGCCTCGAATACCTACGTATGAAACGGCATAGTCATCGCCTACATATTCCTCAAACTTGTCGAGTTTCATCTTCTTGGTACACCAGCGGGCTTGGGGCGAGGGCAGGAAACCGCCCATCGCTTTCAGAAAATGATGGAATGGTGTTGGCTCTGGACTACCTTCTGCAGCGCGAAGACGTTCTATCTTTCCCAAGTAGGCTTCCAGACGGTTGATGAGTGTCTCCGTTTCTGCCAGTTCGCAACCTGTATCTGAATTGTAGTACTCAATCTTCAGCGATGGGTACGTCTGTTTCAGATAGATGGCGAGTGCTGCACTATCCTTGCCACCTGATATGCCTAATATATGTCTTACCTTTGTCATTGTTTCATCTTCTTGTTGAGTATCGACAGCAGCGTACAAACATCCACGTTAGTGTCGCCAGACAGTAGTTCGCTGATTTTCTTTTCCAGCGCATCAGCCTTCTGCTTGTCTTTCTCTGGCAGGACGTAAGTCTGCGTCCTGACGCTGGTGCCCTTGTTTGTCACCATATCGAAGGAGTAGGCATCCGTCTTGTCCCCTTCACACACCTGTTCTGAGATAGCGGAATACTTCTCACATTCACGGAACAGGTACAACAAATCGTCTGCCAACTTATCTTCCTGTTCATCCTTCAAGGTGTCCAGTCGCTGTTCAAGGATGGTATAGCAGATGGATTGGTACCACAAGGTGCGATTGTCGTACTCCGTCATTACGTGGTGATAGAACTCGCGCTGCTTGTCTGTCAACAGATAGGCTTTTACGTTGGCCAGCCTGCTGCGTATCTCTTCTACATATTCGTTGTATTCATACGACTCCAACCCGAAGCTTTCTACCAACCGTTCTTCCAGACGGTCTATCAGTTTACTGTAGCATGAGCGCAACTCCTTGATGGCTCGTTGGATGGTGTTGCCGTATTCCTCTCTGAACCTCTCCTGCTTCAACTTCTCGTCATCAAAACCAAGTGCCTCTGGCATGTCTTCCAAGAAAGCCTTCTCTGGGTCTTTGGCCTTTGCCAGCACATCGCGGAACTTCATCGTAGATGCGTGGTCGAACTTGCGAGTGTTCTTCGTATAGTCGTTCAGCCGCATATAGAAACTGAGGAACGGCTTGATGGTCTCGATAAAACTGGCATTGGTGATGGCTGACTCCTCGCCAAGATTGATAAAGCGGCGATACTGATTGAAGAAGCCCAACTTTACGCCATCGCCAGCAAATTTCTTTACCTCGAAGTCGCCAGGATGCTTCTGCAACAGGTCGAAAAACTCCATGTTTACATTAGGCATGAAGGCTCCTTTTGAGGCATCATAGAGTGCAAAGTCCTGACGTTTGATGAAGAGGTAGGTGGGAATCCAGAAATCCAAGAAACCCTGTTTCAGTTTATAGGGCTGGGCTGACAACAGCTTTATCAGTTCTGATACCTTCCTCGCCTTGTTCTCTGAACTTTGCAGGAACTCCTCGCTGGCTCTCCACAGCGGCATGAAACCCTCGTTGCTTGGAGCGTCAGCAAACTCCCCATTCACATGCAAGCCTGTATTCTTCAGCAATGAGAAATAGATGGTCTTCTCTGGCGGAAACTTGTCTGCAGGGAATCCAAGGTTCTCTTCGCTATTGTGCTCTATCAGATTGGTGAGATAGTTCTTGCGGGCAGAAGAAATCGTACCACTCAACTTGTGCTTGTTGAACAGTTCGTTATTCATCACGGGTGTCTGATGGTAGATGGTGTCGCACACCTTGGAGAGCAGACGGTTGAAGTCACGATGCGACTCCACCTTTTGCTCTTTTCCATTGAACACCCAGACTACACGATTCTTGTAGGCAAAGAGATTGTCGCTGATGGCTTTGTTCAGCAGCGCCTCTTCATATTCTTTCAGTTTTTGTATCTCTGTGACGGCAACACGGTCATTCTTGTCGAGCACCCGCTCCAGCAGGTACATGTATTTCTTGATGTTGTACAGATGGTCAACTATCTCGTCGGTATTGTTGAAATATGCAAATATCAGGGCGTGCTCAGAGTTGGCACTAAACTCCTTGATGTCCTTCAGCACATTCTTCTTGGTGGAGAATATCAGTTCAATGTAGCCGTCAGTATCGCCCTTGGGTACAAACTCCACTGGTTCCTCGCGTATCTCATAGTCGAAGAATCGCGGTGTTCCCTTATGGTAATAGTGGGCCTTGACGGGCGATATACGTTTGTTGAAGAATACGCTCAGTTCATCGACAAAGGTTACAGGTCGTGACACCATCAGTCCTGCCTCTCGAATCTCTGCCTCCAAGTCAACGTCCGTTCCCTCAAACAGCATCAGGCGTTCCTTATAGGCGGCATAGCGGATAATCTTCTTCGCTATCAGTTTCTTGATAATCGCCTCTGCATCCTCGACAGCCATCGACAGACGGGCATATTCTGCCATCTGCTCTGTTGACAGCTTGAAGCCAGCCGTTCCAAACAGCGTCATCATACCAATGGCTTTCACTATCTTGACAGCCTGCAGCATTTCTTCTTTCGACACCCATTCCTGTCCCTCTACGCGCTCTATCGACACCTGCATACTGCTCCAGTTCATCGAGTCGGCATTGGCATCTTTCAGATAGGAGTAGAAGTTGTAGAGCACGTAGTCATAGACGTTCTGCAAGTTGTAGGTCAAATTTTCCTTGGCTTCAAACTCCATGATGGAGTTAGTGCCTCTGGATGCCAGGAAGGTAAACAGCGAACGCTCGTTCTGACCATAACGCTGGATGGCTGAAGTGATGGCGTAGGCAGAAAACAAGTCCAGCGGATAGAGTTGAAGGGCTATCTGCTCTGCGAAGTCATCAGACACATAGCGGGTCTCTTTGGCCAGTTGGCAGAGTGGCTTTGCATTCTCACCAACAATGGTCTTCCGCTCTTCCTGCAACTGCTGTGAGGCCAAGAGCAACAACTGCTCGATGGGTTCTACGAAGGTAATCTCCTTGAAGCGACCTTTTACCTTTGTCCATTCGTTGACCTGTTCTTCTGTCATGCCTTTGGCATAGGCGGAGAAGTTCTGGTGCAGAGTGGTGAGCAACAGTATCTGTCGCTGCGGGTTGTTGACCACCTCGCAGAGTTTCTGCAGGAAGTAGAGTTCTTTCTCTGGATTGTTCTTGGCCGCATGTTCCAGCACCTTGCCAAACTCGTCGATGATGATGACGAGGAACTTGCCTTGCTTCTGACAGCGGCTATAGTAGGCTTTCAGCTCGTCGAGCACGCTGATCTTGCTGCCTTCCACGTTGAGGCTTCTCTGCAGCAAGATAGACATCTCGCTATAGTCGCCTACTATTTTGAGTATCTCAAACTTGGCTGTCTGTTGCAGGCTCTTCGGATTCAGCAGGTATTGCTGTTTCCGCTGCTTCTGTAGGTCTGACTCCAAGGCCAGCAGGAAACTTGACTTGCCTGTGCCGTAGGTTCCAATGATGGTAAACGAGTGGATGCCGGTCTGGTAGTCACTCACGATGCTGTGGATGGCATGCTGGGCATTAGGCGTTACGATGTACTGCGCATCTGCAGCAAAGCCGTTCTCGATGTTGGCTGAAAGACTAAACGTGTGCTTCATAATAATCGTCTAATACCTGTTTGTAATCCATATCTTTCGTGAACTGTACCTGACGGATACCTGCCACTTCGTTGTACGACATGCTGCCGCCATACGTCGTTGCCAACTGTTTCAGCATCTGCACCGTCTCGTGGTCGGTCATGCAGAACGCCAGCCCCACTTGGTCTTGTATCGTCTCAAACGAGATGGTGCTGTCGCCCGTCTGTTCCTTTAGCATCAAGAGTCCGTACATGAATACTTCCGGCGTCACCTTCCGTTTGCCCTCCACGTTGAAGTAGTAGCCCCTACCCGTAGCATTCTGGCGAATCAGGTCGAGGTCTATCAACAGCGACGAGAAGTCTTCGTTCGACTGTGACTTACGGGGCAGCGCATAGTTCTGTAGCAGCACTCCGATGTCTTTCTTTACCGTGTTGTCGTTGTAGGCATACTGTTTGCCGGCTTCAGCCACTTTCAGTTTGATGTAGGTTTGCACCTGCTCGCGCTCAAACTGGCTGCGCTCTCGCTGCACACCGCAGAAGAACATGCTGTAGAGCGTGGCCTCACGCAGGAACACCAGATGGAAGTGCAACAGCCACAGCGTGGCCAAATCCTCCATGTAGCAGTCCTTGCCCTTTGCATCATCGAAGAGATAGTGTCCCAGCCAGGTGGCCCCGTCAGCATCCATCACGCCAAAGGCTTTCAGCCAGAAGCGGATGCTGGCGACCATGTTCTTTCCGACTCCCAAGTCAATCACCGCCTCAGGCGAGTTGAAGTCCTTGCCCTTCACCAAGAAGTCGTAGCCTTTCTTCAGCCACAACGTCTTGCAGGGAAACGACTCATGCCCAGAAAACGTATATTTCTTGTCCTTACTATTGTTCGTACTCATTGTTCTAAGTTCCGTAATAGGCAAAAAAGAAACGTACCCTCGTCTTCAAGTACCTCTGCTACAGCTGTCGTGGAAATTAGCTCGAAACGAAATACGAAGAAAGGGTACGCCTATTACGGCGTACCTAACTTCCTCCGAGGCTCGTTTCTAAAGTTTTTCCACGACTTTGTAGCCAGAACCTCTTCAGATAGTTGATACTATCAACTTTGCCAATAAGTTCTTGCACCGCATCCTTTTCGTGTCACCCTCTCATCTCTACGACTTGGGCAGCGGACACAATGCATTTGCAAAAGTACAAAAAATAATCGAAACAGAAACAAATTTCCACTAAATTACACATTATTTAATATATGACGTAAGTTTGAGTGGGATTTATCTCATATACAAAAGCCCTCCCTTGCAAAAGCAGACGCAAGGGATTACCTTATTATACTAAAAGGTTTAGTTTACGAGAATAAGTTTATTGTTGGTCAAATCATACGTGACAGGGCGGGCGAAGCAGATCACATGCCCGTCATATATACATGCGGTGTTAATGTCACGCCGTTGAAACTCGTCAGTGAGAGCCTTATCATGATAGGCACGCATACCTGTCCAACCACGATTACCAACCTGGTGGTTGAAGACGTTTACTAACTCGGTGATTTGCATGTCTGCGAATTGCAGAGCGAACTTGATGTAATAAATGCTTTGTTGCATAACGTTTTTGTTTTTGAAGTGAATACTTTTCTTCCGCATCGTACCTTGACCACCGTGGCTCTATGCTATTGCTCGGTTGGCGAGTCCACTCTTGTGAGTGTCTGCTCTTGATGCTTCGGATGCAAAGGTACAAAGAAATAATGGATATGCAAAACAAGCCAGCACCCAAATAATCTTGGGGTTCATATATTCAAGGAATTCCCTATACATTATTATAAAATACGACATAAAGTTTGCTTGATTCAAACAAATGTATTATCTTTGCACTTGCAAAGGAGTTGTTTGACGTAATGGTGTGCAGAACGTAGAAAACAGAACGGTTCTTGCTTTGGCAAGCGGCAAAGCCGAGCGGCCAAATCATTACCTCAGTTTGGGGAAACCTCCGTAAAACACGTTAAAATCGGGAGGTTATGAGGTTTTTCCGAAAAAACTTTGTATCTTTGTCGCCTGAAAGTAACAATAATTGATGACGACAATGATCAGAAAGACTATCCTCTTGGCTGCGGCAGTCCTCGCAGGGCTGTCGGCGCAGGCTCGTGACAGACAGAACTTCGACCGGGGCTGGCGATTCCTGCTGGCCGACTCGGCACAGATGGCAACGGCGGAGTATGACGACACATGGTGGCGGCTGCTCGACGTGCCCCACGACTGGGCCCGCGAGGGCGACTTCTTCGTGGGCCACCCCAGCGGTGCCGGGGGCGGAGCACTTCCCGGCGGCATCGGGTGGTATCGGAAGACGTTTACGCTGTCGGAATACGACAGCGCACTGGATAGATACTACATGGAATTCGACGGCGTGTACATGAACTCCACGGTCTATGTCAATGGACAGAAGGTGGGCTTCCGCCCATACGGCTACAGCTCGTTCGAGTACGACATCACGCCCTATCTGAAGCAGGGCGAGAACGTCGTCGCCGTCCGCGTGGACAACTCCGACCAGCCCAACTCGCGCTGGTACTCCGGCTGCGGCATCTACCGCCACGTGTGGCTCACGCGGACGGCCCCCGTGCACGTGGCCCACTGGGGTGTCCATGCCGACGCCCGCGTGGTAAAGGGCAAGGGGCGGCTCGACATCGCCGTGACCCTCGAGGGCCAGGGCACCGTCGCCAACACCCTCATCGCCCCCGACGGCCGCGTCGTGGGACGCTCGAAGGGCCTCAGGTCGACAATCAACGTCAGCAACCCGAAGCTATGGTCGTGCGAGACACCTTATATATATACCCTGCGCACGGAGGTATCCTCCGGCGGACGGGTCGTAGACACCTATGAGACCACCACCGGCTTCCGCTCCTTCCGCTTCGACCCGCAGACGGGCTTCTGGCTCAACGGCCGCAACATGAAGCTCAACGGTGTCTGCGAGCACCACGACTTCGGATGCCTCGGCGCCGCCCTCAACGAGGACGCCCTCCACCGCAAGCTCACGAAGCTGAAGGCGATGGGCGTCAACAGCATACGCTCCTCACACAATCCGCCCGCACCCGAACTGCTGGCGATGTGCGACACGATGGGACTCATCGTCATGGACGAGTCGTTCGACATGTGGCGACGCAAGAAGACGCAGAACGACTACGCCCGCTTCTTCGACGAGTGGCACGAGCGCGACCTCGCCGACCTCATCCTGCGCGACCGCAACCACCCGAGCATCCTCATGTGGTCGATCGGCAACGAGGTGCTCGAGCAGTGGTCGTCGGCAGAGGCCGACACGCTGACCCTCGAACAGGCCAACCTCATCCTCAACGCCGGCCACGACGCATCGACCCTGGCCAAGGACGGCGAGCTATCGGTGCAGAGCCTGCTCACCCAGCACCTGGCGGACATCGTCAGACGCTACGACACATCGCGCCCCGTCACCGCCGGCTGTAACGAGCCCGATCCCGGCAACCACCTCTTCAAGAGCGGGGCCATCGACATCATCGGATTCAACTATCACCACCAGTGGGTGAAGGACGTGCCCAAGAACTTCCCCGGCAAGCCCTTCATCATGTCGGAGAGCGTCAGCGCCCTGCAGACCCGCGGCTACTACATGATGCCCTCAGACTCCATCTACGTGGCACCCAAGGAGTGGTGGCTGCCCTATACCGACCCCACCTACATGTGCTCGGCCTACGACAACATGCACGCCTCCTGGAGCTCGACCCACGAGGAGACCTGGGACGTGGTGAAGCACACGCCCTACGTCGGCGGACAGTACATCTGGACGGGCTTCGACTACCTTGGAGAGCCCACGCCCTACGGGTTCCCCGCCCGCAGCTCCTACTTCGGCATCATCGACCTGGCTGGATTCCCCAAGGACTCCTACTATATGTACCAGAGCGAGTGGACCAGCAAGCCGATGCTCCACCTCTTCCCCCACTGGAACTGGCTGCCGGGGCAGGAGATCGACCTCTGGGCCTACTACAATCAGGCCGACGAGGTGGAGCTTTTCCTCAACGGACAGTCGAAGGGCATCCGCCGCAAGGCCGACGCCCATCAGTACCATGTCATGTGGCGCGTCGAGTTCGAGCCGGGTGAGCTGAAGGCCGTCAGCCGCAAGGACGGCAAGACCGTCTGCGAGCAGGTCATCCGCACCGCAGGCGCCCCCGACCATATCCGGCTCTCCGTCGACTATCAGGGCAGGCAGACCACCTTCATCACCGCCGAGGTGGTCGACAAGGACGGCAACCTGTGCCCCTGGGCAGAGGACCAGATCAGCTTCTTCGGCGACGGCGAGGGCGAGATCCTCGGCACCGACAACGGCTGCCAGACCTCGATGGAGCGCTTCACGGCGCCCAGCCGCAAGGCCTTCTTCGGCAAGTGCATGGTCGTGGTCAGCGGCAAGGGCCGCATCGAGGCCAAGTCGCCCATGCTCAAACCGGCATCACTAAGATTTTAACTTTTAACATTTATGATAAGTATGAAAAAGAAACTGATTCTATGGCTGGCTGCCATGATGGCCGTCAGTTCAGCCACGATGATCACATCGTGTTGCAACGAAGACAACCCAAGTAGCGAACCCGTTGTAGTGCCTGAGCCGCAGGTGCCCGCCGCCCGCATCACGGAGACCATCCGCAAGGAAGAGGCCAAGGCCACGGTCTACAACTTCGAGTATCCCTCAGTCGACCCCTACGGCAAGGCGGTGACCCTCTCGGGCAGCATCATCGTGGGCGACGAGGTGGAGACCGCCGGCAAGCAGGCCGCCGGCATGGTGCTCTACAACCACTTCACCGTGTTCCACAAGGACGAGTGCCCCACGCGCGGCGACCTGGGCATCGTGCTCAAGGTGGTGGGCAGCAAGCTCATTGCCGTGGCCCCCGACTATTATGGCTTCGGCTCTACGGGCGACAAGAACCAGGCCTACTGCATGTCGCGCAGCAACTCGCAGAGCAGCGTCGACGCCCTGCTGGCAGCCCGTCAGCTGCTCAAGGAGAAGGGCTACAAGTGGGGCGACTACCTCTTCAACCTTGGCTACTCTGAGGGCGGACAGACAGCTATGGGCGTGGTACGTCTCGTAGCTGAGAAGTATCCCGACATCAAAATTACTCACACCGTGGCTGGCGCTGGCACTTACGACATCGGCGAGACCTACCGCCAGATAGTCAGCTCGGGCGAGACATCGATGCCTTCTACCGTTATCAGCACGCTGCTGGCCTACAACGAGTACTACAAGCTGGGCGTGAAGAATAGTGAGATGTTCCTCGAGCCAACCCTGAGCAACATCCCCGTCTACCTGCTCAGCAAGAACTACAAGCGCGAAGACCTGGAGGGCAAACTGGCTTCTACGAAGATTGCCGACTGGTTCACCCCAAACCTGTCCAACTTAAAGAGCGACCTATCGCTGAAGTTCATGGAGGTGTTCGAGAAGGACAACCTGTCGAAGGGTTGGAAGCCCCGTGGCGACGAGCGCATCAGCCTGGTACACAACAAGCTCGACGCCTGCGTGCCCTACGCCAACACCACTCAGATGGCAGAGTTCTTCAAGCAGGCCGGCTTCACCGTGGATGAGGGTCGTACCGAAGACAGATACGTCGACGGCAAGGTGTTCGTTTACTCCGTCAACGTGCCCGCACTGTCAGCGAAGATGGGCACCCACGAAACTGCCGCCTTGGCCTTCGTTGCCGAACTGGTTATCGTCGTCTGCCACTACCTCGACATCAAGCCCTGGTTCAGCCTCACCGCCGAAGAGCTGGAGGGCGTATAACTTAAAAACACACAGGAGGGGCGAATCCCCTCCTGTAAGCAAAAAAAAAAGAAATAATATGGAAAAAGCAAAGACCCCCACCCCGCATATCGGGGCACAGCTTGGAGATATTGCCGAGACCGTCATCATGGCTGGCGACCCTCTGCGCGCCAAGTTCATGGCAGAGAAGTTCCTGGAGGACCCTGTTCAGTTTAACAATGTGCGAGGGATGCTCGGATTCACCGGCACCCACCACGGCCGTCGTGTCAGCGTGATGGGCCACGGCATGGGCATTCCCTCCATCGGCATCTACAGCTACGAGCTGTTCAACTTCTACGATGTGCAGACCATCATCCGCGTAGGTTCGGCAGGAGCCATACAGACGGATCTACACATCGGCGACCTGGCAATAGCCATGGGAGCATGCACCAACTCCAACTACGGCGCTCAGTACGAGCTGCCTGGCACATTTGCACCTATCGCCGACTTCTCGCTGGTGCGAAAGGCTGCCGATGCCTGCGAACGTATGGGCTATCGCTACCGTGTAGGCAATATCCTCTCCTCGGACACGTTCTATACCGAGAATGCCCATAACGACAAATGGACAGCCATGGGCGTGCTGGCAGTAGAGATGGAAGCATCCGCCCTCTACATGAACGCAGCCCGTGCCGGTAAGCGTGCCCTGACCATCTGCACCATCTCCGACCACCTCATCACGGGCGAAGCGACAACCGCCGAGGAGCGTCAGACTACCTTCACCCACATGATGGATGTAGCCTTCTCGCTGCTATAAATCGAAATAGGCTCCAGCAACAAACGGCTGGAGCCTATAAAAAGACTCAACGAATAACCTTTGACCACAGGCAAAACACATCAATCAACGACACCGATAATCTCCGTTACCGACTTGCAGCCATGGCTGTCGAGCCACTGGCTGATACCGTCGCGCACCTTGATGCTGATGGTGGGGTCAAGGAAATTGGCTGTACCTATCTCAATGGCCGTAGCACCTGCCATCAGGAACTCGATGGCATCCTCGGCCGAGCAAATGCCCCCAAGGCCCACCACTGGTATCTTCACCGCCCGGGCCACCTGCCATACCATGCGCAGCGCCACGGGCTTCACCGCCGGACCGCTCAGTCCGCCCGTCTTGATGCTCAACCGGGGTTCCCGCTTCTCGATGTCAATGGCCATGCCCATCAGCGTATTGATGAGCGACACCGAGTCGGCTCCCTCTGCCTCCACGGCACGGGCTATCTCCGTGATATCCGTCACATTGGGCGACAGCTTCACAATCAGCGTCTTATGATAGCGCTCACGAACGGCTCTCACCACGCTTGAGGCTCCGGCGCAGGTGACGCCGAAGGCCATCCCGCCGTCCTTCACGTTTGGACAGGAGATATTGAGCTCGATGGCTGGAATCCCGTCGAGGGCAGCGATGCGGGCGGCACACTCGGCATAGTCCTCGGGGGAAGAGCCACTGACATTCACAATCATATTGGTGTCGATATCCTTTATCTGTGGATAGATATGCTCACAGAAATAATCCACGCCCTTGTTCTGCAGGCCCACGCAGTTGAGCATACCCGAGGCCGTCTCCGCCATACGGGGATAGTCGTTGCCCTCACGGGGGTGCAGCGTAGTGCCCTTCACGATGATGCCGCCAATACCGTCGAGGGGCATCAGGTCCTGAAACTCCAGTCCGTAGCCGAAGGTGCCCGAGGCGGTCATCACGGGATTCTTCAGCGACAGATTCCCAATCTTTACATTTAGTCTTGCCATAACAACTTCTTGATATTAAACACCGGTCCCTCCTTACATACACACAGATTGCCCTCGGTGGTCTTCTCCACGCAGCAGAGACAGGCACCCAGTCCGCAGGCCATCAGATTCTCCAGCGACACCTCGCAGTCGACGCCAGCCCCTCGGGCATAGCGGGCCACGGCCTTCATCATCGGCGTGGGGCCGCAGGTGGCTATGCGGGTGAACTGCTCCTGGCCGAGGATGGAGTGGTTGGTCACGAAGCCTCGCTCGCCCTCCGTCCCGTCCTCAGTTGTCACCATCACGCGCCCGTACTTCCTGAATTCGTCTATCATCAGCAGGTCACTGGCTGAACGGGCACCCAGCAGGAAGGTCGGCTCATGGCCCGTCTGCTTCATCTCTGCCCCCATATAGAGCAGCGGGGCCACGCCCACGCCACCGCCCACGAGCAGCAGTCGCTCGTCGGCAGACTGAGGCATTGTGAACCCGTGGCCCAGCGGCAACAGGCAGTTGAGCCTGTCGCCAGCCTTCAGTGAGGCCAGCCGTCGGGTACCGTCACCCACGGCTGCCACCAGCAGCCACAACTCATTCTGGCGCTTATCGACATAGTTGATGGAAATAGGGCGACGGAGGAATGTGGAGGGGGAGCCGTCCACCCTGATCTCCACAAACTGCCCTGGCTGCATCTCGGGCAACTCACGCTCGTCTGTCAACTTCATCAGCACATAGCGCTCGTGGATCCGTTCCACCGATTTCACCCGGAGGTCGATTATAAACTTCTTCATATCTTCACCTTTGCTTATACATTCAGGCACAAAGGTACACAATTTATCAAAACGAGCAAGGGAAATCATCCAGAAATTTGCATATTTCAATGGATTTTTGTATCTTTACCCTCTCGGAAGAGGAACTGACCACACAACTGCACCAGGACATTGAACTGATAGCCGAGCGCAACGTATGTTTTTATCTGCTGAGGTTTTTTGCTGAAAATTCTTTGTCGTTTCAGAAAATCTTTGTACTTTTGTAGCGAATTAAAGAAAGAAACCGATGAAAAAAAGTAGACTATGGATGCTTGCAGCCATCCTTCTTTGCTGCACAATGGCTGTTCTGACCAGTTGTAAGAGTAAACCAACTGCCGACCTCGTGGTCTATGGCAAGATTTTCACTTCCGACAACAATCAGATTGTTGAAGCCTTCGCTGTGAAGGATGGCAAGTACATCTATGTTGGCGACAAGGCTGGAGCCGAGGTCTTTATTGAGGAAGGTAAGACCGAGGTCATCGATTACACTGGCAAGGGACTCGTGATGCCCGGCTGCGGCAATGGACATGCACACTACGCTTCAGCCTTTGCCATCCAGACAGTAGGAACGATGGTTAGTCCGCAGAACGATGCTGACAAGTTTCTCAAGGAAATCCTGCCTGCTGCTGTCAAGAAGGCAAAGGACTCAGGCGCCAAGGCTATCTTTGGCTTCGGCTGGAACATGATTTCCTTCCAGAAAAACATGCCTACCCGCCAGCAACTGGATGCTGTATGCAGCGACATACCTATCTATTTTGCCGACGATGAAGCCCACAAAGGGTTGGCGAACAGCATCCTGTTGGTCAAGGCCGGCATTATGAAGGAAGACGGTACACCGCTCAAGAGAGAGATACGTGGGAGTGTGATTCAAATAGGTTCCGACGGTACGCCCACAGGCTTCCTGAAAGAGCAGGAAGGCACCTACACGCGCTCCTTCTTAGACAACGAGAACCTCTTCTCCGTTGACATCGCTACAGCAAACATGGCTGAAATCGAAAAATTGTTACTGTCAGAAGGCTATACGATGTATATTGATGGCTGGTCAACCTATTTCTACAACTCCAGTCTCTATCAGGCAGCCCAGCAGCGTGACCAGGCTGGTGACATGCGTTTTGTGTTGGGATTGTGCTACGAGATTGAGAGTTGGATGGATGTGGATGAGGCTATGGCGAAGGCAAGTGACGTTCAGAAGTTTGCTTCTACTCATGTAAAACCCAACTGGATAAAACTCTTTATAGACGGTACGGTGGAAAGCGGCACAGGATTTGTAGAGCCATTGTATTCCGACGGGCATCAGGGCAGCGAAAACTGGTCGGAAGAGGAAATGACAGACATCACGCGCAAGGCAAACGCAAAGGGCCTGACCATGCACATACATGCCATGGGCAACAAGGGCGTCAATCGCGTTGTCAATGCCTACATCAATGGTGGAAAGGATGAGATGCGCAATACGCTGGTACATGTGTATGGTGTCAATCCTGAGGATTACAAGCGTATGGCAGACCATAACATATATGTCACCTCAGGTATGCTCTGGCATCATCGCAGCACGGAACTGCGAGACGAACTGAATCGCACGCTGCCTGAAGGTATGAAGGACAAGGGCTTCCCCCTGAAATCATTCTTCGACCACGGTGTCAATGTATCTTCACACTCAGACTTCCCTGCAACGAGCGGCAGTCCTGACGACCCCTTCAGCATCATGGAGATTACAGTCACCGGACTCTATCACGCCGAAGAAGGGCAGCCTTGGTGGACAGAAGAGCTGCTGACCCGCGAACAGGCCCTTACTGCTCTTACCATTAATGTGGCCAAGCAGATGTTCATCGAGAATGAGCGCGGCAGCATCAGCACCGGCAAGTATGCTGACTTCCTGCTTGTCAACAAGGATGTGCTCACCTGTCCGGCGAATGAGATTCACACGGCCAAGCCGGCTGCTACCTACTTCGAAGGCAAGAAGGTTTACGTTAAGCCAGATGAGTAAAATCGATTTGGCTACTCAAAAATCCTTTTGAATCGGGCAATAATCCATGCTATATTTGGATTATTGCCCGTTTTCACTAAGTCAGACTTTGAACCGTTCTTACACGCACGCGCGTTATAATACTAAAACATGAAAAGAGCCCGCACCTCCCGCACCTCCCGCACCTGACTTAGGTGCGGGAGGTGCGGGTTAAAAATGGCATATGACAACTATACGCGCGCGAAGGAAAGCCTGAATCTACAATTTTTCCTACAGAAGGCTAAAGGAAAGGCCATCGGCACCTACGTCACTCGTCAGGAGGCTCCTGGTATTTAAATAGAGGCTCCATTTGGAAAAATAAAGGCTCTATTTTGAGGAATAGAGGCTCCGTTTTGAAGAATAGAGACTCATGGTATATCACCATAAGCCTGCCATCCCTTGACCTCATCATCCGACATCCCGCAAGGTGATATCCTCACTTCTTCTCAGGCACAAAAGTCTCCCATGTCTGGTCATCGTAGAAGACTCTTATCTCCTTGACACGCCGCTGCGGCTTGTCAACATATTTTACCTCTGTGCGCGCGATTTCTGGCCGTGTATTTCTTACACTATTGGTTTGCATAGGCTGCTGGACAGCATTCTGAGGGGTAGGAGACGGAATGTCGTCAAACATGAGCATCTGACTCTGTGATGGAGATGCGTTAAACAGTTGACTGGATGTTGTGTTATCACCTTCGTCATCATGGTTGCTGGCTCCAGGTTCAGGCAGATACATGCTGCCTGAGCCGAACATGAGCCAGTCGGTACTGATGTTGGGAATTTTCTTTTTGATAGCCTCGACGATATTCAGGGTAGGACGGGTACGCCCGTTGAAGATGCTGCTCAGGGTGGCTGGCGACTGTCCGATATAGTCGGCGAAGACCTGTTGAGTCATGTGCTGCGACTCCATGATTTGGCGGATACGATCTTTCATTTCTTTATCGTTAAGTGGTTTAAGGGGTATTTTGGCCCTTTTTCTTTCAGTTTACAAAGGTAAAACAAAAAAACGAATTACGCAACAAATGTAGAGAGAATTTAAGATTTAATAATTTAAGTTTACGTTTTTATATTTGTAAATCGAAAGATGTGAAGATTGAAATTTTATGTTTAGGATTACAAATCTGAATTTACATGATAAAAGCGTTACAAAGCCTTTCTAAAGTTGACTGATGTAAATAACTGGGTATAAATCAAGTATATTCGTGATAATTTAGTTTTATAGAGGGTTATTCAACAATTTATATTAAAATAGGGGTACAAATATACAATATTTATGGAGAATAAGCAATAACTAACAGATTTTCAATAATTTATGTTTATGAATATCAAAACGAATATTTATAAATATGCAAATCAAAAGCGTCTGATTCAGATTTACATATTTAAATATCAGAATGTGTATATATCATTTTGGTTTCCAAATTCGGTTTTGTAAACCTAATTTTTCCAGTCTTTTTGTTCCGGTTTGGATATTTAAATTCAGATTCCAAAACGTTATCAAATGTGAAAGCCGAATCTCACCCGCTTGAAAAACCGGAAATTTTGCATTTCTGGCTTATTCAGAACGAGTGGTCGAACGGGTGAAAATACGCGAGTTTTGAAGGGGGGCGAAATGCCAGAAGCCCCTAATATACCGACATTTAGACCTAAAAAAAGCATCTCGGAAAAGATGCTTTTGGGAAAATTCTAGCCTCCGAGAGGGGGGCCAATTAGTGCAAAATGTAAAAAATCAGTTCTTTCATCAGCTCTCCAGGAGCTGTATTCGGGTTGTCCAAGCCCTTACTTTTGGCATCTATCTCTCTTATTTTCCCGATAACCTGCATCGCTTTCACTCCCGAGTAATTTCTCAGACCTGTCATATAGTCTTTAGCGGCCCATGGATTTCTCAGTTCCAGCCACTCAGCCACACTCTCCTGACTCTGCCTGTTTGGAGCATACCAGGCGATTAAAAGATTCTGAAAGTAATTGAAGAGCATTGGGAGAAAAGAGTAGATGCTGCCGGCCTTAGGATTTTCGTCAAAGTATTTGATAATCTGATTTGCCTTGAACACATTCCTGTTGACGATGGCATCGCGCAGCTCGAACGAGTTGAAGTCCTTGCTCACCCCTATCTGGTCCTCCACCACCTGAGGGGTCACCCTCCTATCCTGCTCGGGCAACGAGAGTACCACCTTGTCAAGCTCGCTGGCCAGCCGGCTCAGATCGGCTCCGATGGAGTCGGCAATGATCTGCGTCGACTTGGGGTCGATACTCACGTTGCGCTGACGGAGGTAGTTCTCAATGAAGGGAGGCAGATCGCGGTCGCGCAGCTTCTTGCTCTCGAAGAGAATACCCGCTGCCTGGATCGACTTCACATATTCGCGTTTCCTACCGTCGATGGTGCCGTTCTTGTGGCACAACACGAGAATGGTCGACTTCATTGGCATCTTGAAATACTTCTCCAGGGCCTCGGTGTTCTTCAGGTTCTGAGCTTCCTTGACGATGAGCACCTGGTACTCCGACATCATCGGGTATCTGCGGGCGGCATCGGCAATCTGTGCTGCCGTCACGTCGGAACCAAAGAGTACCGTCTGATTGAAGTCGCGCTCCTCGGGCTGTAGCACGTGGTCGGCTATATAGTCGCAGATCTTGTCGATATAGTACGACTCGTCGCCCATCAGATAGTAGACAGGCACGAACTTGCGAGCCTGCAAATCCTTCATAATACTGTCAAAACTTGCACTTTTTGCTTCTGCCATTTGGTCTTTCGGATTATTATGTGTAACTTTGCGGGTACAAAGTTACAAAAATGTTTCGATTAAACCTACCACCATACGAAATAAAAATCCAAGAAAAGGACGGTAAGCGCACAATATTCGACTTTTTGCGCCGAAAATACGTCGCTCTGACGCCCGAGGAGTGGGTACGCCAGCACTTCACCCACTATCTGGTGGAGCACAAGGGCTATCCTAAGGGCTTGCTGGGCAATGAGATTGAGCTGCGCATCGGCGAGAAGCGACTTCGCTGTGACTCTATATTATATAACAAGGTGGCGCAGCCCCGGATGATCATCGAATACAAGGCCCCTACGATACCAATACAGCAGAAGACGTTCGACCAGATATCGGCCTACAATCTCCTGCTGCGTGTGGACTATCTCATCGTCAGCAACGGTCTTCAGCACTACTGCTGCCGGATGGATTACGAACACCAAAAATACTTATTCCTGAAGGATATTCCTGAGTATGAAAACTTAGGACGTTCAGACCTCCCATAGCCCCTCCTCGCCCGGCTTTGCCGCTTGGCTTGTCCAAGAACTTAGGAGGGGAAGAGATTACTCCATGTCGTTAGCATCGGTAGCCTTCTTCGACGTGGCTGTCTTGCGTATGGCGCGCTTGCGAGTTTTCTTCTTCTCTTCAACGCCCGTCACCTTGTCTATCTTCACGCCGGCCAGCTCGGGGTCGATCATGATGCGTCCGCAATACTCGCAGACGATAATTTTCTTGTGCATCTTCACGTCGAGCTGACGCTGGGGCGGAATTTTGTTGAAACAGCCGCCGCAGGCATCACGCTGCACGTAGACGATGCCAAGCCCGTTTCGGGCATTCTTACGGATACGCTTGAACGAGGTCAGCAGACGGGTCTCAATCTTCGACTCCAAGTCTTTCACCTTCTCTTTCAGCTTGTCCTCCTCAGCACGCGTCTCGTCCATGATCTCGTCAAGTTCGCTGCGCTTCACCTCCAAGTCCTCCTGGCGCTCGGCGATGAGGGCCCGGCTGTTATCCAAATCCTCCTTACGCTCCTCGATACGGGTGTTGGCCTCACGGATTTTCTTGTTGCACAACTCTATTTCGAGCTGTTGGAACTCGATTTCCTTCGACAGCATGTCGTACTCACGGTTGTTTTTCACCTCGTCCAGCTGAGCCTTATAGCGAGCCACGCTGGCCTCGGCATCTGAAATCTCGCCTTTCTTCTGGACTATAGCCTTCTGAAACTCGTTGATTTCATTCTGGATTTTCTCCACACGGGTGTTCAAGCCCTCGATTTCGTCTTCCAAGTCCTGAACCTCCAAGGGTAATTCGCCACGCAGGGCGCGCTTCTCGTCAATCGCCGAGAGGGCTGTCTGAAGCTGGAAGAGCGTCTTCAGCTTCTCTTCCACTGACAGGTCTGTAGGGTCTTTCTTTGCCATCTTGTTAATTTACTATTTCTGATATTTTCGATTTACGATTTCCTATTTAACGATTTTCGATTTGGCGGCAGCGAACCATCTGCTACTTAAAAGTAGAGTATCGGATTGGTCGAGGTCTCTGCAATGCAGGTAGCCACCCCTGGACACTCCTGGTGGATAATCTCCTGGAATATCTCGCTTGTGAACTGCTCACTCTGGTAGTGACCAATGACACATAGCTGTATTCTCTGCTCATAGCCGAAATACTGATGATAGTGCATCTCGCCGGTGATGAAAGCATCAGCCCCACTGGCCACCGCTTCGTCGAGTAAGAAGTCCCCCGCGCCGCCGCAAATGGCCACTTTGGCTATCTGCCGTCGCAGCAGCTCGTTGCACATAGCACACTCCACACCGAAAGCCTTCTTCACGGCAAGCACAAAGTCGCAAGCCACCATCGGCTCCTTCAGCAGTCCTACCACTCCACTGCCGGCCTCAATACCGCCCACAGTCTTCTGGGCCATGAACTCTACGCCCTGGAGGCCAAGTTTCTCAGCAATCTTGAAATTCACACCGTTACGCGCATTGTCCATATTGGTATGCATCGAAATCACGCAGACGCGCTTCTCGATGGCCTTCATCACCGTACGCTGCACGTCGGTCAGGTCGCTGATGGTTTTCAAGCCACGGAATAACAGCGGGTGATGCGACACAATCAGGTTGCACCCCCTGCGGACGGCCTCTTCGACAATGCGCTCGGTCACGTCCAGACACAATAATGCCCCTGAAACCTCCGTCTCTGTCAGTCCTACCTGCAGGCCAGCATTATCCCAGCTTTCCTGCAAGGGCAGAGGCGCGAATCGTTCAAGGGCGCATAGCACTTCCTTTATTTTCACGGCTGCAAAGTTACAAAGAAAAAACGACACGGCCTCCACCATTCGCGACAATTAAGAGTTTTTAACTTCAAGATAGTGTCCGGGTAACTGCTCAGTCATATACACCCAACCTGCTCTTTAAGGACAAAAATCTTCAAAAATCTGGCAAAAATGCCAAGAAATACATCTTAGAGTATAGCCGGATTATAGATTTTCGTTGGATTTTTGAAGATTTTTGTCCCAAAGAAAGCATGACTGAATTGTTACGTGTCCGGAATAGGCGATGCGAAAGTAGGACGAAAGTAGAAAAGTAGGAAAGTAGGAAAGTAGGAAAGTGGACATAAAGGTATTTCATGGGGCTGAAAGCATAGTAAGCATAGTATTTATTATCATTACATATTACCATACATTATTATATATTAATATGTATTAACAATTAATATATACTTAAAAAGTCTCTCTTCCTCACTTCGAAAATAGCTTCTTGTCCACTTTCCTACTTTCCTACTTTTCTACTTTCCCTGGTCGAGGAATTAAAATTTGTTTACACGCCGCCATCTCCTACCCGATGCCAGAAATGCGCCCATCCAGAGCCTCCGGGCGGGTCGGGACTTTCCTCCGGGCAAGCCCCGACTTTCCTCGGAGCAAACCTCCACTTTCCTCGGAGGAAAGTCGGAGGGCGGTTTTCAGGCATTTTCAGGGGAAGCTGGCGGCATCAAAACACGGTTTGACATTTCTTTACATAACACTGAAACGGCTCTTTTGTTACGAACGTCTTAGAGAGTGAGAACAACAGCTCGTTCGCCTCTGCCTTTGGAAAGTGGATCGGGTGTATATGACTGAGCAGTTACTGACTCACTATTTGTTCATCAATAAAAGTTAAAGTCACGAATATATTCTATGGAATTCGCCAGAAATGAGTAATTTTGCACGATTTTTAATAATACAGGCAGACAACCTACTAGGATGACAGACCTTACAAAGGATATTCTTCATGGCTTTCGTGACGGGTTCCCCATCGCGTTAGGCTACTTTGCCGTGGCATTCTCTTTGGGTATCATTGCTGCGAAGGCAGGTCTGACAGTGCCAGAAGGTTTCCTAAGCAGTTTCTTCATTCGTGCCTCTGCGGGTGAGTACGGCGTTTATACGCTGATAGCCGTCAATGCCGCTTACGTCGAGGTGATTGCCATGTGCTTGGTGGCCAACCTTCGCTATATGCTCATGAGTGCGGCCCTCTCTCAGAAGATTGCTCCAGGCACGTCGTGGTTCCACCGCCTGCTGATGGCCTGCTGCGTCACCGACGAGGTGTTTGGCATCTCCGTTGCCCATCCCGGCTACACCCCTCCCGCCTACACCTATTCGGCAGCACTTATCTCCACCCTGTTCTGGGCCTCCGGCTGTGCGGCAGGCATCACGGCCGGAAGTCTGTTGTCGCCCGATACGGTTGTCGCTCTGAGCATGTCGCTCTACGGCATGTTCCTTGCCATCATCATCCCTGCGGCACGCCAGCGCCGCAACGTGCTCTATACCCTCGCTGTCAGTTTTGTGCTCAGCGGCCTTTGTGCCGTTGCTCCTGTGGTGGGAGAGTGGAGCAGCGGCATGCGTACCGTTGTGCTAACCATCGTCATTTCCGCCATTGCCGCATGGCTGAGCCCCATAAACACCGATTCCGATGGAACAGCATAATATCGTATTCTACATCCTACTCGGCATCCTGGTCACCAACCTGATCAGAGTGCTGCCGATGGTACTTATCAAAGGTTCCATCAAATGCCGCTTCGTGCGTAGTTTTCTCTATTATGTGCCATACGTCACGCTGGCTGTGATGACTTTCCCGGACATGGTCATGGCAACCCCGACACCTTTGCCAGGCATCATAGCACTCCTGGCCGGCATCATTGCTGCCTGGTTTCGCCTGGGCCTGTTTCCCGTGGCCGTTATCTGCTGTGTGATTGTATATTGTCTGTTGCGACTTGTATATATTTAGCGGCGACAGGTGTGATGTGCCGCCATCCCCGGGTGCGGACATGCAGAATCCCTGCCGGGAAAGCGTCTCGGCAGGGATTCATGTGTTGCTGTGTGGAAATACCTATTTAGCAGGCTTGGCTGGTGCGGCGGGAGCATTGGCAGCGGGAGCCTCGGCAGCAGGTGCTGCTGCATCTTTCTGCTGGCTTGCTCCAAAGCCCGGCAGGTTATTGGGATTAGTGGCGGGAACCTCGATGCCCTCCATCACCGAACCGGAACTGGTGGCCTGAGGAGCTACGTAGGCGCAGAGCACGCTGATGACCACCATAGCGGCAGCGAGCCCCCATGTGGTTTTTTCGATGAAGTCGGTAGTCTTGCGGACACCGCCAATCTGATTGTAGGACGAGAAGTTGGAAGCCAAGCCTCCGCCCTTAGACTCCTGGATGAGCACGATGCCAATCATGAGCACGGCTACCACGACAATGAGAATTACTAATAATGTGTACATCTTTTTTACCTTTTATTTTTATTGTTGTTTATAATCAACTTCTCTAAGAAGCGTATTTGGTCTGCAAAGTAAGCATTTTTTTTCGGAAATTGCAAACTTAATCGCTGAATAATTTCTAATGCTTGCGAATATCTGCCCTGTTTTATGTAAATTCGGGCAAGAGTCTCCGTGAAATAGCCTTCCTCGGTGACATTTTGCCCGTTGTCGGCCTTTTCTTCGATTGGGGGTGCGTATTCGGGTTCTTCCTTGAGCACGATGCGCCCTTTGTCACTATTTATGAATGAGTCTATCAACTGTTGCCCCTTCATCTGCGGTATTTCTTCTACAGGCTCGTCACCCTCGTCCTCCGTCTCGAGCAGATAGGCCACATAGTCGACAGCTGCATCGGCGGGTGTCGGTTTCCGGTGTTTCTTCTCCGTGGACGCTTCGTCAGCCTTGGGGATAGAGTCGAGGAAAGTGTCGATGAGCGACAGGGTGCGCGATTCCTGATCCGTGGCTTTTGGATGAGCGGCCGGAGCATTCTGGCTGTCTTCGGCGCGGAGGGTGTAGTGGGCTGCCTCAATCATCTGGAAGAGCACGCGGCGGTCGGTGATGTAGATGGCAGCACGGCGCAGCTCTTCGTCGAAGGTAGGGTCGTGCAGCAGGTAGAGGTTTTGCAGCATCAGCAGTCGTGCCGTCTGGAAGTACGGATAGAGAGCCAGCAGCGACCTCAGTTCGTAGAGTGTGTCGCGATCCAGGCGCTCGGGGTGGCTTATCAGTTCCGTTATTTCCATCATTATCTCTGTAACCTGTAGACGCTCAGCTTCGAACAATCACCAGTTAGCCACGGTGGCATTGAATATCTGGTCGCAGATGTCCTTGATCATCTGCGTGACGAGGTCCTCCTGGACTGAGCTGAGCGACTGTCGCGAGTCAAACGATTTCTGGGCTGTAAACTGCTGCTCAAAATCTTCATCATGTTTCTTGTTGTTGGTGAACCTGACGTTGACGGTCATCGACAGTTCCGTCTGCGCCGAGTAGCCCTCGGCCGAGACCGATTTGTTACGCTGGTCGTAGCGTGTGATTTCGCCTTCGATTTTCAAGTCACCATTGCGTTTCACCTGTATCAGACGGGTGTTGCGCCCAAAGATGTCCTTGATTTCATTGTTGAAGATAGGTCCCATAGGGCCCCATACGTATGTTGACCTGACGGGGAATTCTGCTATTTGTATGGTCTTAGTCTTCGAATAGTCGATGCTTGCCCCGTTGAACTTATAGCTGACGGAACAGGAGGTGAAGAGGAAGGAGGGAAGAACGATCAGGCATAGTGCGCACAGAGCAGCCAGCCCGTATTGCTTGAGTCTGCGGTAGAGTGTCCGGTCGCTGATGCCCAGTTCCTGTGCTGCCTTCTTGCGGTTGCCGTTGTTGCGTTCGAGTGCTTTTTCGAGCATGGTTTTGCTCAAGTCGTTGAGGTTGAGGTTCTCCAGTTCGTGCTCCGGTTCCACATATTCTTCGGCCTCGGCGTCTTCCAGTGCGGGGATGTAGGGTGGCTCAGTGGAGCATGGCTGTGCAGCTGCCGGTTGATAGGGAGCCAGCTGTGTGGCGGGCAGCGGGGCCTTCGTACTGGCTGCCGTGCCGTTTCTGACTTCTTCCAGCTGTTTCTTCAGGTCTCCCATTTCCCTGCGCATGTCGTTGACGTTTCCACGCAGTTCGAAGAGAATCTTGTATAGAATCTCGCGCTCATTGTCGAAACTGCGGTCGGCTCCCTCGTGCGGTATGGTAGCCAGCTGTGTCGACTCGGTGTCTTGTGGTATGAAGCGTGAGAGGATTTCCGGCGTAATGCTGCGTTCTGTGGAGAGTATGCTAATCTGCTCGGTGATGTTCTTCAGCTGCCTGACGTTGCCTGGCCACTTGTAGCGCATGAGCATCTGCTTGGCATCCTCGGTGAGCACCACGCGGTCCATTCTGTACTTCTCAGCCATCTGCAAGGCAAAGAGGCGGAAGAGCAGGACGATGTCCTGTCCGCGCTCCCTGAGTGGGGGCATCTGTATGGGTATGGAGTTGAGCCGGTAGTAGAGGTCTTCGCGAAAGCGGCCCTCGCTGATAGCCTTACGGATATTGACGTTGGTGGCCGCCACAATACGCACGTCGGTCTTACGGATGTCCGTCCCTCCCACGGGGATGTACTCTCCCGTCTCGAGCACGCGCAACAGTCTGGCCTGCGTGGCCAGGGGCAGTTCTCCCACCTCGTCGAGGAAGAGGGTGCCCTTGTTGGCCACGCCGAAGTAGCCCGGCGAGTCGTTGATGGCTCCTGTGAACGAACCCTTTACGTGTCCGAAGAGTTCCGAGTCGATGGTTCCTTCGGGGATGGATCCGCAGTTGATGGCGAAATATTTCTCTCGGCGCCGCGGCGAGTTGTCGTGGATGATGCGAGGCACAATCTCCTTTCCTACACCACTCTCACCAATGATGAGCACACTGAGATCGGTCGGCGCTACCTGCAAGGCCACGTCGAGCACATGGTTCAGCGCCTCGCAGTTGCCCACGATATTATAGCGCTGTTTGATGGCTTGAAGTTCTGTTGTCTTCATTTGGCTGACAAAATTACACATTATTTTTGAATAAACTGCAATTTTGGCAGAAATTAACTTGAATCATGCAGCTTTCTTATCAAATTTGATGAGCAAGAGGCCCAGTGCAGTCCAAAACAGTTCCCTCACTCTCACGAGCAGTGCCACGAAGATTCCTGCCCGTGCTGTCATGCTGAGGCCTTCGGTCGACATGACGAAGCCACCCTCGCGGCCTCCCAGCTGCAGAGGCATGAAGAAGAGCATGTTGGCAAAGAGGGTTGTGTAGGAGTAGATGATGATACACTGGGTGATTCTCACCTCTGGCATGATGACCAGCAGTATGAAGAATATCTCGAGGGTGGAGAGCAGCCGGCAGTTGAACTCCAGGAACACGGCAGCCATAAAGGTGCGCGGGTTCTGGTTGTGCAGGGCTGCTATCTGTCGGTCTATCTCGCTGAGTTTGTCGCTGTTGCGCTCGAAGAAGGGCTTTGCCCATCGCTTCAGCAGCGGCACGTGCCGCAGTATGTTCATGCCAGTCTTGGCGATGCCTTTCTTATAGCCCCGGATGAAGAACCAGATAGCCGTGATGCAGACTATCGAGATCACGGAGAGCACGATGTAGCTCAGGGGCGTCATCACCTCTGTCAGTATGTAGAGAGGAACGGTGAGCAGCCATATCCAGAAGTGGCTGTAGATGTGGGTCATCACGTAGAGAATGACCGACGACGACGCCCGCTGTGTCCCTATCTTCGGCGATAGCGACATGATGCGGTACGGCTCGCCGCCCATCAGTCCTCCGGGGGTGGCATAGTTGAGGGCGAAGGCCGAGACGGTGATTTTGTAGAGCCACCAGAACGACACCTTGTTCTTTCGGCATACGTTGTGCTCATTGCCGATACTGTCGATGATGAGGTACCACGAGCCCGTGTTGAGTATATAGAGGCCTGCCCAGAGCAGTATGACGGCCAGGAACCAGTAGCCTGCATGCGTCACTCCCTCCCAAACCTGGGAGAAGTCGAGCTGGGTGGCCATAACGATCAGGACGAGCAGTCCAAAGATGAAAAAGGCGTTCTGATACTTGCTCTTCATCGGCTATTGGCTTTCGGCTGTGGTGTTGGTATCCTCCTTGGCAGGCTTCTTGTCGTCGCGCTTGAACTGGTCCTTGGGGCGTACAGCGAAGCGGGCCTTGTCGCCGTCCTCCCGCTTCTCATGGTAGAGCTTGGGCAGCGGGTTGGCCAATGGCTCGTCGTAGTCTTGGCGGTTGCGGAAGATGTCAATGGCTGCAAAGATGGCGTGGCGCATCGAGGCTGGGTCGGCTTCGCCCTTACCGGCTATTGCGAAGCAGGGGTCGTGGTCGGGTGTGGTGATGACAAAGGGAAAGCCCGTCTTCATCTTCACGCCATACTCGTTGGCAAGGGCCTTGAAGGGCACGAAGCCCTGGTCGTCGTACATGGCCAGGATGCCGTCGAAGCTGTACCTCATGTTGCTGCCGAAGAAATTCTCGGCACTGTAGGGGCCGAAAGCCTGTATGCCTTCCTCGGCCAGTGCCTCTACGGCGGGCTTGATGACGTCCTGCTCTTCTGCCCCCGGCTGGGGGTTGAGGGCGAGCACGGCTATGCGGGGGTTGCTGATGCGGAAGTCGCGCCTGAGGCTCTTGTGGAAGAGCCTTCCCTTCTCCATGATGCGCTCGCGGCTGATATTCTCTGCCACCTGCTTGAGGGGCAGACGGTTGGTGACCAGGCCGATGCGCACCTCGTCGGCAAACATCACCATCAGCGACCTGTCCTCGGGGTCGGGCTTACTGCTGGCCACTACCGGAGCCTGTACCAGCACGTCGTAGAGCCCGGCCTTCAGGTCTTCCTTGGCACGCTGCAGTGCCTTGCGGGCTGCCTCTGCCGACTCATCTGTCGCTTTTCCAAGTTCTATCTTCACCTCGTCGTCGAAGGCTGCCAGCAGGTTTAGCTGCCCGTCGCGGGCTTCCGAGGCCTCCTTGACGATGCTGTACTGCGTCGGCAGCTGCAGAGCGTTGCGATGGTAGGCAGCCACCTTGGGGTTACCATATATAATAGGTGTACACAGCTCCAGCATCGTAGGGTCCTCAAAGGCCTTGAGAATCTCTTCGTAGCCGGTGCCGTTAGTGTCTCCGTGCGTGATAGCCACGCGAATCATTCTGTCTTCCATATTTTTATTCTAATCTTTCAGTTCTTTATTCTTCAATTCCACCATTTTTCTTTGCCGTGGAGAGCAGGCCGCAGGCCGCCAGGATGTCCTGCCCGCGACTGGCCCGTATGGTAGTGAAGATGCCGTGGGCAGTCAGGTAGTCGCGCAGGGCCTCCATGCGCTTCTCGTCGCTGCCGGGCAGGTCAACCCCCGGCACCTCGTGGAAGCGGATCAGGTTGACACGGCAGTCCAGGCCCCTGAGTAGCCTGGCTATTTCACGGGCATAGGTCGGCGTGTCGTTAAGGCCGGCAAAGCAGATATACTCGAATGAGCAGCGGCGCTGATGGCTGAAGTCATACTGGCGTAGCAGGGCCACGGTGTCGGCGATGCTCATCTGGTGCTCGGCAGGCATGAGCGACAGGCGCTGCTCCGGTATAGGCGAGTGCATCGAGATGGCCACGTGGCACTCGCTCTCGTCGAGGAAGCGCTTCAGCTTGTCCTTCACGCCTACGCTGCTCACGGTGATGCGCCTCGGGCTCCAAGCCAGTCCGTAGTCGGCCGTCAGTATCTCCGTGGCTCTCAGCACGGCATCGAGATTGTCCATCGGCTCGCCCTGACCCATAAACACGATGTTGGTCAGCTGTTCCCGTTCTGGCAGTGCCAATACCTGGTTTAGGATGTCGGCTGCCGTGAGGTTGCCCTCGAAGCCCTGCTTGCCCGTCTGACAGAAGCGGCAGTTCATCCGGCATCCCACCTGACAGCTCACGCAGAGCGTAGCCCTATCCCTGTCGGGGATGTAGACCGTCTCTACGTATTTCCCGGGTTTTCCGGAATTACCGAAATTACCGGGTTCTACGGATTTTCCAGGGCCGCCCACGGGGAAAAGATACTTCACCGTGCCGTCTTTGGAGTACTGACTGTCGATGGGAGCCATGAAGCCCACTTCGTAGCGCTCACTAAGCCGCTGGCGATTTGCTTTCGAGATATTAGTCATCGCCTCGATGCCTGATGCTCCTTTCTGATAGAGCCACTGGGCAATCTGAGAGGCCGTGAACTGAGGCATTCCCAGTTCCTTCACCACACTTTTCAGCTCGCTGAGCGTCATTCCCAACAGGGCCTTTTTTCCTTCGTCCATCGCTTTCTTCTTATTTCAGGGGGCAAAGTTACGAAAAAAGGTTGTAAAAAACTAAAATTCCTGGAAAATCTGTGTCACCTGTGGCCGAAAATTATTACTTTTGCACAAAAATATGGAATATATGAAGTATTGTGCTTATTTGCTGGCACTGAGTATTGCCTTCTGTGCCTGTTCGTCGAAGAACATGAAATCTGGTGCCTCAACAGTCGAGTCGGTTGAGCCTCTAGTAGAAGTCTCACCGAAATATGCCACTGGCTTTAGTGTAAGAGACTCTGCCGGCATCCGCTTGGTGACTGTCGCCCAAATGGACCGTTTCGCCCTGGTACGTTCCGACGATGCGGCTGTGCCGGAAGGATATACGAAGATTCGTGTACCTATCGAAAGAACTATCTGTATGACCGCACTCCAGTTGTCGAACTTCACCATCCTTGATGCGCACGAGGTGGTGAAGGGACTGACGGGGACGAAGAACCTCTTTAACAAAGACATTCTTCAGCGGGTGAAGGATGGTCGAATTGTGAAGATTGGCACGGAGGGCAACTTTGATACTGAAATGGTGATGGCTGCCCACCCCGACGTTGTCTTTATCTCGCCGTTCAAACGAGGCGGCTATGAGGCCATCAAGGAAACGGGCATTACGCTTGTGCCACACCTGGGATACAAGGAACTCGATCCGCTGGGACAAGCGGAATGGATCAAGTTGGTGGGCATGTTTACCGGCAAGGAACGTGAGGCCAACGACATCTTCGCAGGCATAGAACAGCGCTATAACGGTTTGAAGCAGGCAGCAGCAGGGGCCGACGTGCGCCCAGTGGTGTTCAGCGGCGAGATGCACTATGGCACGTGGCATGCCGTAGGCGGCAAGAATTATCTGGCACAGATATTCCGGGATGCAGGAGCCGACTATGTCGTCAACGACGAAGAGACGGCTGGCGAGAATCTGGAGTTCGAGCAGATGTATGCCCTTGCTGCCAAGGCCGACTACTGGCGCATCCTGAACAGTTATCCTGGCGAGTTCTCGTATGAGGCACTGAAGGCCTCTGAACCGCGCAACGCACTGTTTAAGGCCTTCAAGGAGCACAAGGTGATCTACTGCAATATGAAGCAGTCGCCCTACTATGAGATGTCGCCCGTTGAGCCCGACGTGCTGCTGAAGGACTTCGTGGCCATCTTCCATCCGGCACTGGTGGAACCAGACTATCAGCCAAAGTACTATAGGCTGTTATAAGAGGGGAGAGAATGAACATTTCCAGGTTTTCCGTCCTTCTGACGGCTATCGTCGGCCTGACAATAGCCAATCTGCTCATAGGCTCTGTCAGCATACCTGCGACCGACATCTGCCGCATCCTCTTTTTCCCCGTTTCTACAGACGAGGGGCAGGGTGAGGTCGCAGAGATATGGACCAATATTGTCTGGCAGTCGCGACTGCCCCAGGCTCTGACAGCCATCGTGGCAGGAGCAGGCCTAGCAGTCAGCGGGCTACAGATGCAGACGGTGTTCCGCAATCCGTTGGCAGGTCCCTCGGTACTGGGCATTTCCAACGGCTCCGCCCTCGGTGTGGCCTTTGTGGTGCTGCTTTCGGGTCGCATCGGCGGTGTGGCCTTGAGCCGCTTGGGCTATTTGGGAGAGACGGCCATGAGTGTGGCAGCCATCGCAGGGGCGTTGGCAGTGATGCTTCTGATTGTATGGGTTTCGCAGAAGGTGAAGGGCAACGTCACCCTGCTGATCATCGGCGTGATGGTCGGCTATCTGGCCAATGCCGTCATCGGCGTGTTGAAGTTCCTCTCACCTGAAGAGGATGTGAAGGCGTTCGTCGTGTGGGGACTTGGTTCGTTCTCTCGTGTCTCTGGCGACGAGATGGCGCTCTTTGTCGTTCTGATGTGCGTGCTATTGCCTTTGGCCTGCCTGTTGGTGAAGCCTATGAACCTGTTGCTGCTTGGTGACCGTTATGCAGGAAACCTCGGGCTGAATATCCGTAGGAGCCGACTGCTGATTATCGTCTCTTCGGGTGTGCTCGTGGCCATCGTCACGGCTTATTGTGGCCCCATTATGTTCATTGGCCTGGCAGTACCCCATCTGGCGAGAGCCATCTTCCGCACCAGCGACCACCGCATCCTGATGCCTGCCACGGCCCTCTGTGGTGCCGCCCTGGCATTGGTGTGCAACCTTATTGCCCGTATGCCAGGCTTCGAGGGTGCCTTGCCTGTCAACAGTGTTACGGCCCTTGTCGGTGCCCCGGTGATTGCTGCCGTCCTCTTCCGTAGGCGTAAGGATGATATGGGAGAGTAGCCTGCAGATTCCTATTGATAGATTCTGCCATTGTCGTCGATGAGCAGAATCGTAAGATTTCCTTCTGGCAGCAAGGGCTGACAGTGCTCCCGGCAGTGGCTGGTGACGGTCTGGGCAAAACTGCTAAGACTGGCCGGTGGAATCCTCTCCCACAGTTCTCTTGCCAATGTGATGTCGGAGATGTCGATGGTGATGCCCGCCTTCTGAAGCATTTGGGCCACGACGGCCTTGTCCATCGTAGCCTTGCGGCTGTGAGTGTCGAGATGACCTGCCGCGAGTTTCACAGCCTTTCCCAGCATCACGCCTAGAGTGACCTGCCTGAAACCGAGCTCATCGGCCATCCTTAGCGCCTCGCCGATGTAGTTGCCGTATTCCACAAAAGCCTGTCGTGGCAGGTCGGGATAGCGGGCCCTGACGAATCGCTCGCTCTTGCCTCCGCTATTGATGACTACACGCTCCGAGCCTGACGCCCTGGCCACAGCCATGCACTTGCGGATGCTCTCGATGAAGGCTTCTTCGGAAAAGGGCTTCACGATGCCGGAGACGCCGATGATGCTGATGCCGCCCTCGATGCCGAGACGGGGATTGAAGGTGCGGCGGGCCACCGCCGCACCCCGAGGCACGCTGATGGTGACCCGGAGGTCTCGGCCCAGCGCCGCCAGGTTCCGGCGGATCATCTCGCGGGGCACCTTATTGATGGCCGGGGAGCCTGGGGGATAGTCGAAGCCCGGGAGGGTGAAGGTGCCGACACCCTCGCCGCCAAGTATCGCCGTCTGCCCGTCCGCTGCCAGTCTGACGGTGGCACGTATCTCCAGGCCGTCGGTGACATCGGGATCGTCGCCCGCCTCCTTGACGGCGAATGCATAGTCCTCGCCGTAAGCGACAGCCACGTGGATGGTCTCACCGTCTGGCAGGACGACGGGCACCTCCCGAGGGGTCTCGCCTCGGATCAGTCGCAGCGCGGCAGCGACGGCTGCCGCCGTGGCACAGGTGCCTGTGGTCAGTCCGCTGTGCAGGGGATAGAACTCCGGCAACAGCCTCTCCACCGCCCTGCGCAGGCCGTACGGCCCGTCGACGGTCTCGTCGGCCTCAGGCAGCACCGGGCGTTTCAGCGCGATGATACGCATGCCCTTGTCGCGTGCTGCACTGACCTTCTCTGCGAAGCCGCCGCTCAGTCCGCTCTCTTTCAGCAGGATGGCATCGGCCTCTACGCCTATCCTGCGGGCATCTTCATAATAGCAGAGCTGGTCGTCGGTAGCCCCCTGGGCCTTGGCCAGCGCGACAGACGAGTCGCGGGGCAATATCCTGTAGTACACCCTGATGCCTGCGGCCTCGAGCGGTTTCAGCCGGGCGATACTCTGTACGCCGGTGGTGGCGAGCAGAGTATGGATGTCGGCGGCTATCTCTCCGTAGTCATCTATCCAGACGATGTCAGTGTCGCGCTCTGGATAGATACGCTCGTAGCGTACGACGGGTATCCCGGCGGCAGAGGCTACACGGGCGACCGTCTCGTGGAGGCGTGCGGCGAAGGGATGGGCAGCGTCTACGATGAGCCGTATCGCGTGCGCCCGGCAGAACGCCCACATGGCTCCTTCATCGAGCGCACCGTCCGTGCGCCGTCCGTTGCTGAGCGTCAGTTCCTGCCCGCCCGTCTTAGTGCTATAGTAGTAGAGGGTGCCCGCTTCCTCCAGCACCTCTGCGGCCTTGCGCCCCTCCGTAGTTCCTCCCAGTACCAGTATCATGGGTCAGTCTTCCGTGTTGCCGTCCTTCCCTCGTCGGTACAGGTGGGTGAAGTGTTTGGAATAGAGGGCCGAGCGCCCCCTACGGTTGCCGATGGCCTCGCCGACGACAATCATCGTGGTGAGGGTGAGGTTGTTGTCGTGGACGATGCTCGACAGGTTCTTGAGCGTGCCGCGACAGATTTTCTGGTCGGGCCAGGTGAGACGGTAGCAGACGGCCACCGGCGTGTCTTCTGGATACGCCTGTAGCAGTTCGCGCTGCACCTCGTCGACGATGGCGGCAGAGAGGAAGATGCACATCGTACTCCTGCTGCGGGCCAACAGGTGCAGCTGCTCCTGCTCCGGCATCGGGGTGCGCCCCTCGCCACGCGTCAGGATGATGGTCTGCGTGCGCTCCGGGATGGTCAGCTGGCTCCGCAACTCGGCTGCTGCGGCCAGGAACGACGAGATGCCGGGCGTAATGTGGTACGACATCTGGTGGCGGTCGAAATAGGCCATCTGCTCCTCAACGGCTCCGAAGATGCAGGGGTCGCCCGTATGGAGGCGCACGACGAGATGGCCCCTGTCATAGTGCTCCTGCATCAGTGCGCACTGTTCCTCGAGGGTCATGTCTGCCGACGAACGCACCACTGCTCCCGGCTTATGGCACTCCGTCAGTGCTCTGGGCACCAGCGATCCGGCATACAGTATCAGGTCGGCCTGCTCCAGTATCCTGCGCCCGCGGACGCTCACCAGGTCGGGGGCGCCCGGCCCTGCGCCTACTATCTCTATGTGTCCTTCCGTCTGGCGCAGATGGCGGCGGTCGATGGCGAGGGCGGCAGTCCAGTTCCTGCCTTTTATCTTGGCTACGACGAGCTTGCCATGATGCGAGCCCAGGATGGCGGCAGCCTCGCAGACACTCGGTGTGCCCACGTACTTTGCCACGGTGCTGCTCGGATGGGGCACCTCGACGGCTGCCAGCTCGTCGGCCGTGAACGTCGTCACCGCTTCGCCCTGCACCTCTTCGAGCATCGCGACAAACGGCTCGTCGGCCTTTGCGTCGATGGTGCAGTATCGGTGCGCGCACGGCAGCAGTCCCCGCTTCCTGAAAGCCTCGTTCATCTGGCCGTAGATTTCCATGTAGTCGTCGGGACGGCGGGCCAGCCCGAAGCCCACCGTTCCCACCATGGGCACAAAGTGGAGCGTCAGCAGTCCGTCGGGCGCTCGTCTGACGTATGGTGAGACGATGATTAGTAGACTGTATCTCTCGGGCGTGACCTCGGCCATACGGCTGACAATGGTGACGTGCTCCGGTCTTGTGGCCTCCAGATAGTCCGTTCCCTCGTCGCGCGCCTCCAACAGCAGTGCCGTCGGCCGTCGGTTCACGAAAACGGCTACGCACCGGTTCATGTCATCGCCGCCAGCCACGGGCCAGCCGAACCTTGCCCCGAGGCAGTCCAGCGCCCAGAGGCCGGCATTGTCGCTCTGGGTGGTGATCACTTCCCGGGCGCCTATCGCCGCGGCGATGTCTCTCGTCAGGGCGTTGGCGCCGCCCACGTGTCCGCTCAGCACCGCCACGACGTGCCTGCCGAGGGTGTCTACGCAGACCACGGCAGGGTCTTCGTGCTTGTCTGTAATATAGGGGGCTATCGTCCTGACGCAGATGCCCATGGCCCCGATGAACACGAAGGCGTCTGTGTCACGCCACCGCCGACCTACGTCCGCACGGCCCACCGTCTCTGCCTCAACGCCGTGCGCCGTCGCCATCGCGAGCAGCTGGCGGGCAATGCGCCCGCCCTCCTCGCTGATCTGGATAATTGCTATCTTCTGCATGTCAATATCGTTATGGGGTGATAGTCGTTGAGTTGAATTCTCATGGGCGTTGCCTGGGTCAGTCCGAGTGTCTCGCAGGCCTCGTACCAGAGAGTCCTGCTGTCTATGTGCACCCTTGGTGCCTCCACGCTGTTCATCACGATGCAGCCGTCGGGAGCCAGGTAGCGCAGCACCTTGGCCATGATCTCCTTCAGGCGTCCGCTGTGTCCGCCAATGAACACCGCGTCTGGCGGGGCGGCAGCGATGCCGTCGCAGTCTGCCTCCAGGAAGTCGCCCATGTGTAGTTCGATGCCCGGAGCACCGAGGCGACGGGCATTCTCCCGGATGATGGCCTCGCACGCCGGACGTATCTCAAAAGCATCGATGCGGAGGTGCGGAAACATCCGACGGGCCTCTATGGATACGCTGCCCGTACAGGCACCGATATCCCAGAGGCAGTGCCGCCGCGACAGGCCGAGGGCCTGCAGCGTCAACAGGCGGATGGGCATCTTCGTGATCATCTTCTCCCGCCCGTCGAGACGGACGAACGCGCTGTCAGGAATGCCTGGCGATGCCTGCCGCCTACAGCCGCCGACACCGCCCGCGGCACCCTCCGTCCGCGTCAGTATGATGCAGTTGGGATCGTCATAGTCCCGTTGCAGCGCCTCTGCCAGCGTGAGCGTGGCGATGCGCTCCTCCTGGCGGTTGCCCAGCCGCTCGCCTATGTGCATCGTGTAGTCGCTATAGCCGTAGTCCAGCATGCGCGCGGCTATCGCGGCCGGGCTATGTGCGCGGTCGGTCAGGATGCCTATTTTGTCTGCACCCTCTATCAGTGCCCTATCGAACGCTGGCCAAGGGCGCCCTGTCAGCGACACCGTCCGCATGTCGTCATAGGCCATCAGCAGCCGGTGGGCTAATGTCTGGAGGCTGTTGAACGCAGGGTAGACCACAATCCTGGCTTCGGGCATCCGCCGCCTGATGGTGTTGGCGAAGCCGAAGAACAACGGGTCGCCAGAGGCGAATACGATGATTTCCGGAGGCGTGTATTGTGCAAAGACGGTATCGAGGGGAGCGACGATGTCTATCCACCGGGCACCCTCAGGCAACAATGGGGCAACTATGTCATGATGGCGTTTGCCACCCGAGAATACCCTCCCACTGTGAATAATCTCCATCACCTCCGGCGGAAACCAGGGGTTAGCGTTATCCGATATGCCAATGATGAAAAAGTTAGTCATATTTTCCATCTGTTTATAGGTCCCGTCCAGGTCTTAGTTGTGCGGCATCGTCGAAAGTGAGGATGGCGTTGCAGAGGGTGGCGGCGAGACTGCTGCCCCCCTTGCGGCCCTCGACGATGATCTTCGGAATATCGCGGAAGGGCTTCACCATGTGCTTCGACTCACAGACGTGGACGAAGCCCACGGGGGCGGCGATGATGCCCGCCGGACGGGCCTTGCCCCGGCGGATGAGGTCGCAGAGTTCCATCAGGGCCGTGGGGGCGTTGCCGAAGGCGAAGAGGGCATCGGGATGCTCCTCGACGGCCAGACGGATGCCTGCCTGGGTGCGGGTGATGTTTTCAGAGGGGAGAGGTGAAAGGCTACGGGTAGGCGAGCTCTGCTCGGGAATGGGGTGAGAGGTGAGAGAAATGACGCGGGGGTCGGCGAGATAGCACTTGGCCTCGATGCCCAGCCGCTGTAGGGCTCCCTTGCGTATGCCGCTGCAGGCCATCGTCACGTCGGTGATGATGGTGCGCAACGAGCCGTCGGCCACCTTCTCGTAGAGTCGCTCCACCGCACGGTCGTCGGTGTAGAGGATATCCTCCATCTCGAAGTCGGCCGTGGTGTGGATGGCGTGCAGCAGTGCCCACTTGTGGCCGAGGGGATAGTCGCTGCGCCGCAGTTCGCCCTCGATGGTGCGGAAGGACTCCATCATGATCTGCTGGCCCCGCCCGACGCCATCGCCGGGCTGCTCGCGATAGTAGCCGCGAGGGGTGATCATCCGTCCGTCGGAGACGTAGGTCTGCGAGTTGCCGATGAGTATCACGGTGAACATATCCACCCGTTCGGGGTCGAAGTCGCCCAGCGTGGTCAGCGTCACCTGCTGCTCCTCGCGGCCCGCCTGGCGCACATAGCCCAACGGCGTGTCAGCCCGGCGGTACTGCAGGAAGAGTTGCTGCAGACGATAGATTTGCCAGTAGCGGTCGTGCGAGCGGGGGTTGTAGACGGCGGTCACGAAGTCGGCCTCGGCTGCCGCCCGTATGCGCCGCTCGATGGTAGCCCAGGGTGTCATCAGGTCGGAGAGCGAGATGACCGCCAGGTCGTGGCCGATGGGTGCGCCGAGCAGAGCCGCCGCCTTCTGGAAGGCGGAGATGCCGGGCAGGGTGACGACCTCTATCGTGGCGGAACTACCGCCACGCACTGGACGGGACGCATGGGGGGCGCCCGCCAGCATCTCGTAGATGAGGGGTGCCATGCCGTAGATGCCGGCGTCGCCGGAGGAGATGACCACGACGGTCTTGCCCGCCTCGGCCAGGCGCAAGGCCGTCTCGGCACGCTCGCGCTCCCGCTTCATCCCCGTATCGATGCATTCACAACCGTCAGGTACGTATGGCGCGATGAACTGAAAGTAATACTTATAGCCCACGATGGCATCGGCCCCGCGCACCGCCTCGACGACGGCGGGGGTGATGTCCTCAGGACTGCCAGGCCCGAGGCCTGCTATGATAATCTTGCTCATATAATACTGTCTGTCTGCTTAAAGGAATGAAAAGGAGGCATTATCTCACGACAGTCCTCCTGTTCGGAACTTATATAATAATACACGTAATCTCACTCTATCTGATCTTCAGTCGTAGCCCCACAACGAGCATGCGGCCAGGGCTGTAGAGGGCGTACTTGCGCAGGGGGGCATCCTCGCGGCAGTCTGTCTTGTCGAAGATGTTGTCGATGCCGATGCCCGGCTCTATCTGGGCCCAGCGGAGGACGTCGATGGTGTGCGTGGTGTGCAGGTTCCAGATGCCAAAGCCGGGAGCATCCTCGTAGCCGGGGTAGTAGGTCTTCGACTGGAGCCGCCCGTTGAGGTTGACGTTCAGGGCGTAGCGGCCCCACGCGTGGTGGTAGTTGGCGGCGAGGGTGGCGGCATGGCGGATGCTGCGCTCCAGGGGCGACCAGACGCCTGACGCGAGGGTTCGGGCGTAGGTATAGGCGTAGTTGGCGGAGAGGTTGAAGCCTCGGAAGAGGTTGGCCGAGACATTCAGTTGCACGCCCTTCACGTCGCCCTTGTCGCTGTTCAGGTAGAGGGCATACTGCACCAGACTGGCGGCCTGGTCGTCGGTCATCTCGGGGAACTCCTGCCTCAGCATGGCGAGCGAGGCGGCATCCACGGGAATGTTCTGCTTCACCACCATATCGTTGATGCGGTTCAGATAGCCCGTCAGGCTGACGGCGATGACATCCGTACGGTATTCGGCACCGAGCGAGAAGTAATGGCTCTTCTCTGGCTTCAGCCCCTGGTTGCCGAAACTGACCTGGGCCTTGCCCCGGTTCACGCTGAAGTAGTGGTAGTAGAGTTCGTCGAGGCCGGGGGCGCGGAATCCGGCGGAATAGGTGGCGCGCAGGCGGAGGTTGCCCAGGCCGTACATCAGCGAGGCCTTGGGGGTGAGGTGGTTGCCGAAGGTCTCGTGGTGGGTGTAGCGGAGACCGAGGGTGGCTGTGACGGAGCCACGGCCCACGCGGAATGATGACTCCTGCTGGGCGTAAGCGGCAAGGGTGGAGACATGCTGGTCGATGTCGCCGGAGGTGGCCTTCAGGTCATCCCGTCGCCAGTTGGCACCGAAGATGGTGGCGGCATCGCCGAAAGAGGAGGAGGCAGGGAAGAGGTGGAGGATGGCCTTCACCTCGCCGTCGAGCATGCGCTGCTTCTTCGACTGTATATATTCGCCCTCGGCGTAGGTCTTGGTCTCCACGTCGTACTCCTTGCCGTAGCGGTAGCGGTCGGTGGTCAGGTTAGCCTGCAGCGAGTTGCGGCTGGAGAACTTGTAGATGCCGCCAAGGTTCCAGCGCAGGCCCTTGTAACGCATCTCGTAGTCGATGCGGTCGTCGGGGCGGTGGGTCTTCTTATATGAATAGTCTATGCCCGCATTGAGCGCCAGGCGGCGGTTGGGGGTATAGGTGAACTTCTGACTGAGGATGCGTGAGCGATGGCCCGTGACGTAGGGGGCCTCGCCGTTCTGATACCAGTCCTGCTGGTCGTGGTTGAAGGAGGTGTAGGAGCCGAAGCCGTGGGTGAAGATGTCGAGACTGACGCACTGCGTCAGTGTACTTGACGGGGAGAGACGGGTGTCGCTGGTGACGGCGATGAGTTGCTGGGTGGGCTGATCGGTGATGATGTTGATGACACCCGCGATGGCATCGGAGCCGTAGAGCGAGGAGGCAGCACCATCGAGCACCTCAATGCGCTTCACGCGGGCCATGTTGATGCGGTTCAGATCGATGTTGTTGGAGATGTCGCCAGACAGTTTCTGCCCGTTGATGAGGATAAGGATATATTTGTTGCCCAGTCCGTTCAGGCGCAGGTGGGTGCCCATGGAGTTGGGGGCCATCGACACCTGGGGCATCATGCGTGTCAGGGCTCCGTCGAGGGTGGTGATGCCCTGCTCGCTGATCTCCCGTGAGGAGATGACGTGAACGGGCGTGGCAGTGCTTTTCAGTCGCTGGTGATGGCCGGAGCCTGTCACCACGATGGGGTTTAGGCTGTAGGTGCGGCTGGTCATCGACGTGTCCGTGCGATGAATCTGTGCAAAGGCAGTGCTCTCCGCAAAGATCACTGCCGCAATCAAGACTGATGCTTTACTTATAGAACCGATGTACTTCATTTCTTCAATCCTTACTCAGATTAAACGCATAATAAGCGCTAGTGTATTGTTTAGGAAAGAAATTAGAATAATTAGAATAATTACTTCCACAAATTGTTATTATAATATTCTAATTTTTGGCATAATTATTCTAATTATTCTAATTTCTTTCCTAAATATTTATCTCCATCCTTACTCTGGATTCTTGGAGTGATAATAGTCGAGAGGCTCGCCGTCGATGGCATCCTGGGTGTGGTCCATCCATACCTGACGGATGGTGGGCAGTTCGAGCAGGCCCTTCTCAATCATCGTCTCGTCGTTGCACTCGTAGCCCATGTGCTGGAAGAACATCTTCCACGAGGTGTCTTCCACCTCGCCCTCCTCGTTGGCGGTGAACTTCGTGCCGTCCCAGTTGTCGTCATCGTTGCCGGCCATGTCGTTGTGGCCGTGGTCGCCGTCGATCGACATCAGCGGGTGGCAGTACACCTTGCCGCCGGTGATGCCGGCAGCCTGCATACGCTCCAGCACGTCGGTCTTGAAGTTGTCCATCATGTCGACCGTGCCTACGAAGTACTTCGGGCTGTACTCCTGCAGGGCAATCTCCAGTTCGTAGTAGCGCACGTTGGCCTTGTAGGTATCATAGCTGTCGGGGTTGCCGTGACCCATGAAGGCTACAACGCCCTCCTTGACCTTGTCGCTGTAGAGCGCATGGAGTTGCTTGGCCACCTCGGGCACGTCCTCCATCGAGTCCTGCAGCAGGGGCACGCCGAGTTTCAGCGTCACGTTGGCCAGGTAACTGTCGTCGAGGTCGCCGTTGGCATTGTTGGCGAAGTCCTTGATGTAGTTGATCACGCGAGTGTACTCCTCACCGGGAATCACCTGGAGCGACTGCACCACAATCTCTGAGTACTGCACATCCTTGTCGGCAAAGGCGTTGAGCCAGAAGGGGGGCGCGTAGTAGTTGCGCGTCACGCCGTTCTCGCCGGCAGCGGCGCGGTTGATGCAGATGGCCGACGAGTAACTCAGGAAGATGTCGTAGTTGGGGAAGGCTGCCTTGTAGGCCTCGATGGTGGTGTCGAAGGCGTTGAAGGCCTGCTCCCAGGTGGAGCCGAAGGCCACGAGCAGGATGGCCTTGTCGTGCTTCTTGTTCAGCTTGACGTTGTCGGTGACGAGGGCCTGGTAGCGCGACCAGTTGTTGTCCTGCACCACGGGCTTCTCCTTCTCCACGATGACCTCCACGGGCACCTCTTTCTCTACAATCTTCTCGACGATCTTCTCGTCCTTGCTACAGGCGGTGAAGCCTGCGGCGATGCACACGGCCAGCGCGGCCAGTGCCATGTTCTTAATCTTGTTCATTGTCTCTTGATTTGGAATTAAACTTATTGTTAGTGAATTTCAGTTTCTTGCCTTGGGCGAACCTAAGGGTCAGCGTACCGTAGACGGTGCGCCCGGGACTGGTCGTGCCCAGGTGCAGGCCGTGGGGCGTGCGGTCAACATAGTTGAAGATGTTGTCGATGCCGGCCTCCAGGCGCAGCAGCCACTTCTTGCTGAGAGGCAACTCGTGGTTGGTGCTGATGCGCCATATCTGGTAGCCCTTGCCGTCGCCGTTGATCTGATAGTAGCGCTTCGACGACATACGCCCGTAGATGCCGACGCCGGCATGGTAGGCCCTCGAGAAGTCATGGCTCCAGGTGACCATCCAACTGCCTTTGTGGTGTGCCGTGCCGTCGATGGTGACGTCTACCAGCCGCTCGTGGGTCGTGTCGTATTTCCTGGCATCGGTGTCGAGATAACTGTAACTGCCTCCCAGGAGCCACTCGCGACCGATGCGCCAGCGCAGGCTCACGTCGATGCCACGGGTCTTGGCCGTCTCCAGGTTCTGATACTGGCGGGTCTTGATGGGGTCGTAGGTAACGATATACTCGGCCGGAGCCTGCGTGTTGGGGATGGTCACGAGGGTGATCATGTCGCTCACACGGTTCAGATAGCCCGTCACGGTCAGGTTCAAGCCCTGCCAGTTGTACTCGCCGCTCAGGGCGAAGTAGTTGGAGGTCTGCGGCTTGAGGGCTTCATTGCCCAGATAGAGGTAGGTGGCGTTCATGTAGCGGATGTAGCGGTAGTGCTGCTCCTTGGGCGTGGGGGTCTTGAAGCCCTGGCTCCAGGTGGCGCGCAGGCGCAGGCCGCTGCCTATGGAGAGCATGGCCGAGAGTTTGGGGGTGAGGCGGAAGCCGAACTGGCCGTTGTGGTTCAGACGGAGGCCGCCGGTGAGGGAGACGGCGGAGGTACCACCGTTTACTGGACAGCGCCACTCGTCCTGGAGGTAGAGGGCCTCGGTGTGGTCGGTGGCCTTGCCGTCGACGACGCGCATCGGGGCCTTCAGGTAGTCGTAGCGCCACTCCATGCCGCCGCTCAGGCGGTTGTCGGCCGTCAGGGTGAAGATGCCCTTCAGGTGGGCCATCGTGCGCTGCTGGTCGCTCTGCAGTTCCTCGTCGTCGGGGAAGTAGGGATAGTAGGGCGTGAATTTGCCCTGTGGGTCGTAGCCGTCGGTCAGGGTGACGGCGGTATAATAATAGTAGTACGCGTGGCGGTCCCAGTTCACGTCGAGGGTGATGGCATCGCCGTTGCCGGCCGTCAGTCCGTGGAGCCATCTGCCGCCTGCTGCCAGGCTCTGGTTACGGTACTCCATGTCATAGGTTTTCACGTCTACGGCAGCATACTTGCCGCTGGGGCGGTAGATGCGCTTCCAGTAGGTGCTGCCCTCAGCATAGAGTTCGAGACCCTTCGCAGGCTCGTAGGTCAGTCGTTCCGACACCTGCCAGTTGGTGTGGCGGTTGACGGTCATGTTGCGCGAGTCCTCTATCAGGAACTCCGTCTGCGCAGGGTCTTCCGTCGCCGTGTTCTGCCAGCCGTCGGAGTGCTGCAACTGGAAGTTGGTATAACTCTTCACCCGACCGATGGCGAAGCCCAGACCGTTGTGCTGGCGCAGGTCGCCATAACTGCCGCCACGGGTGGAGTTCTCCAGGAGCAGACCCTCGTCGTGGCGCTTGGTGATGACGTTGATGACACCGGCGATGGCATCGGAGCCATAGAGGGCACTCGAGGCACCCTTCACGATTTCTATCTTCTCGATGTTGTGCGGGTCGATGAGCGACAGGTCGTTCTGCCCGCCCACGTCGCCGTGGATGCGCTTGCCGTCGATGAGCACCAGGATATAGTCGTTGCCCAAGCCGTTGAGTTGCATCTGCGAGCCCATGTCGTCCTCGTTGAAAGCGAACGATGCCGTCAGTCCCGCGAGGATGTCCTGCAGGCTTTTGCCGCCAAAGTTGCGGAGCATACGGGCGGTGATGACCTCCGTCTGCACGGGGGCATCCTTCAGCAGGTGCTGCGTGCCGGTACCCGTCACCACCACCTCCTGCAGACTGTCGGAACGCCATACGTCGCTCTTCACCGGGGCTTGACCGCCAGCCCTCTGAGTTTGCGCCCCGACGGTCGCGACTGCGCATAAAGCCAGCAGTCCTACTGTCAGTCCTTTCTTCATTTCAAAATGTCTTGCTTTCCGCACCGCTAACTCCTGAGCGGACGTACTATCGCTTTTCTGACGGCAGGTCTTCTGACTTTCTCCAGTCTGCCTTACCTTCCCGGCTTCTATCGCCAGTGGCGTTATACAGGCAGACCTCTAAATCGGAGATCACAGCTGCAGGAACAGTCCCGGATTCTCACCGGATTCCCTTACATCGAGGCGACATTCAGCCGCCTGATTGCCAAATCGGGTGCAAAGGTACAAAACTTTTTGGTTATAACCGCATAAATATGGAATATTTTTCCTACCTTTGCCCCGATGAATGCAAGTTTTATGATTGCGGCACCCATGAGCGGCTCGGGCAAGACCACCATTGCCCGGGGGCTGATGGCACTCTTTCGCGAGAAAGGCTACACCGTGCAGCCCTTCAAGTGCGGCCCCGACTATATCGACACCAAATTCCACACGGCGGTATGCGGTCGTCCGAGCGTCAACCTCGACACCTTCATGGCCACGCCGGAGCATGTTCGTGAACTCTTCGACCGCTATGGCCGCGATGCCGACATCTGCATCGTGGAGGGGATGATGGGACTCTTCGACGGCTACGACCGCGACCGCGGCTCGTCGGCAGAGATAGCCCGCGTGCTCGGCATCCCCATCGTACTGGTGGTCGATGCCCGCTCGGCAGCCTACTCGACGGCAGCCCTGCTCTCCGGCTTCCTCCATTTCAGGAGCGATGTGCGCATCGCCGGCGTTATATATAATAAGGTGGGCTCGCCCCGCCACGAACAGATGCTCCGCCAGGTGTGCGACGACCTGAAAATCAACTGTCTCGGCTGCATCCCTAAGAGCCAGGAATTCGAGCAGGGCTCACGCTACCTGGGACTGGACTTTACGAAAACATCTGACATATTCGTGCTCGCTGAGATGCTCGGAAAACACGTCGAAATCTCTGCCCTGGGGAAACTGGGACTTTCCTCCGGGGAAAGTCCGACTTTGCTCCGGGGAAAGTCCGACTTTACTCCGGGCAAAGTCAGAGCCCTCGTAGCACGCAGTCAGGAGGCCTTCTCATTCATCTATCAGGAAACCATTGATAATTTCGGACAAATAGAATTCTTCGACCCTGAGACACAAGTGGCCGACCTCAACGGCATCGACCTGCTCTACCTGCCAGGCGGCTACCCCGAGAAACATCTGGAAGCGCTGGTACAGAACGAAGCCTGCCGCCAGGCCATCCACGACTATGCCGGGCGGGGCGGAAGAATCATCGCCGAGTGCGGCGGCATGATGTATCTCTGCCGAAGCATCGTCACCGACGCGGGCGAATACCCGATGTGCGGCGTGCTGCCCTACTCTATCACCGCCCGCAAGGCTGACCGCCATCTGTCGCTGGGCTACCGCCGCTTCACGCTCGACGGCAGGGAGTATCGGGGGCATGAGTTCCACTACACACAGTTTCTGGGCGAAGCGCCTCCATCGGCCGCCCAGGTCTATAATGCCAAGGGCGAGCCCGCCGAGACGCCCATCATCAAATACAAGAATGTCTTAGCAAGTTACACGCATCTCTATGTCACCTAAGTTACACCCTATCATGTTCGCAGGTACGGGCAGCGATGTAGGCAAGAGCATCGTTGCTGCCGCTTTCTGCCGCATCTTCAGGCAGGACGGCTACAGGCCTGCACCCTTCAAGGCGCAGAATATGGCCCTCAACTCCTATGCCACTCCCGACGGGCTGGAGATAGGACGTGCGCAGGCCGTCCAAGCTGAAGCCGCAGGCATCGCCTGTCATACCGACATGAACCCCTTGCTACTGAAGCCCCAGAGCGACCACAGGTCGCAAGTGATTCTCAATGGCCGGCCGATTGGCAACAAGAGTGCCTATGACTTTTGGGGCAGCGAGCAGCGAGGAGTGAGGACGGAGGTCTGCGCCGCCTTCGACCGCCTGGCCGCGCGCTACAACCCCATCGTGATGGAGGGCGCGGGCAGCATCGCCGAGATCAACCTGCGGGCCACCGACCTGGCGAACCTGCCCATGGCGCGCCACGCCCATGCCGACGTGATACTGGTTGGCGACATCGACAGGGGTGGCGTTTTCGCCTCCGTCTATGGCAGCCTCGCCCTCCAGACACCGGAAGACCGCCGACTCATCAAGGGTATCATCATCAATAAGTTCCGAGGTGACATGCGCCTCTTCGACGAGGGGCGCCGCATGCTGGAAGACATCTGCGGCACGCCCGTGCTCGGCGTGATACCTTATTTCAAGGATATCCACATCGAGGAAGAGGACTCTGTGGCCCTGGCCCAAAAGTCATTTGAGATGCAGCAAGGCAAGGTGAACGTTGCCGTCGTCATGCTGCAGCACCTCTCCAACTACACCGACTTCGATGCCCTGGAACAAGACCAGCGCATACATCTCTTCTATACAAACAACGTGGACGACATCCTCAAGGCCGACATCATCATACTGCCCGGTACGAAGTCGACGCTCCACGACCTCTACGAACTGCGACGCAACGGCTGTGCGCAGGCCATCGTCAAAGCCCATCGCGAGGGGGCTGCCGTGCTCGGCATCTGCGGCGGCTACCAGCTCATGGGCATCGAGGTGTGCGACCCGCACCACGTGGAGGGCGACATCGACCGCCTGCCTGGCCTCGGCCTCCTGCCAGTCACCACCACGATGAGCGGCGAAAAGGTGACGCGACAAGTAGCGTTCACCATGCCGACGGGCCACGAGGGAACGGGCTACGAGATACACATGGGCGAGACCCGACTCTTCGGCGACGCAGAGTCCCGCCCCCTGGTGGCCTTGCACGACGGGCGCAAAGACGGCTACGTCGTCGACAACAAGTGCATGGGCACCTACGTCCACGGCATCCTCGACAATGCCGCCTTTGTGGATTTCCTGCTGCAGCCTTTTGGCGACAAGCTCTGTGAAGGCGGCAAGTCGTTCGACTATGCTGCCTTCAAGGAAACTCAATACGACAAACTGGCTGACCACGTACGTCAGCATGTCGATATGGCACGCGTCTATCAAATACTTAATTCTTAATGTTCAATGTTCAATCCTTAATCCTCGGCTGGCTGCTCGACCTCGTCATCGGCGACCCGCAGCGGCTCCCGCATCCCGTCGTCGGGTTCGGGCGCATGATTGCGCTCGCTGAGCACCGTCTGAACAAGGGGGCGCACCGCCAGTTGAAAGGCGCACTGACCGCCGTCAGCCTGATTGTGTTCGTATTCGTCTTCGTCGCCCTGATCCGCTGTGCACTGTCGCTGCTGCCTTTGGGCACGGAGCTGGTGCTTCTCTTCGATGCCGTCGCCGTGTTCTATTGCCTGGCGGGCACGACACTAGTCCGCGAAGTGCGGGCCGTGTTCCTGGCACTCGACCGCTCGCTAGAAGAGGGGCGCCGACAGGTGGCACGCATCGTGGGGCGCGACACATCGGCACTCTCTGCCCAAGAGGTAAGGACGGCCGCGCTGGAGACACTCGCCGAGAACCTGAGCGACGGCGTCGTCGCCCCGCTCTTCTGGCTGCTGATGCTGGGCACACCGGGCATGATGGCCTATAAGATGGTGAATACGCTCGACTCCATGATCGGCTATCGCACGAAGCGCTACCGCGCCTTCGGCTGTTGGGCAGCACATATCGACGACGTGGCCAACTATATCCCAGCGCGCCTGACGGCGCTGCTGATGGTCTTGGTGTCTGGTCGCCCGGGGCTATGGAGCTTCGTGTGGCGATACGGCAGGTGTCACGCCTCGCCCAACAGCGGCTATCCGGAGGCAGCGCTGGCCGGCATTCTGGACTGCCGCTTCGGCGGGCCGCACGTCTATTTCGGCGAACGCGTGGACAAGCCCTTCATCGGCGACAATGACCGGGCGCTCACCACTGCCGATATGCGCACGGCAGTACGGATCAACCGGCTGGCCGAAACGGCCATGATCATCGTTGCCCTTCTAGCACGGACGGCTGTCTCGCTTATCGGAAATACTTGGTAATGCCGGCATCGTCGAAAGGATTGTTGTCCTATAGGAGAGGGACGGAGGAGAAGTCGTTGTCGACGCCTACGTCGACGACGCGGAGGTGGAAGCCATGCTGTCGGCAGAACACGTTCACGCCGCCTCCACCACGGGTAAAGTTGAGCATCTGCTGCCACGTGACCTCGCGAGGGCTGACGCTGATGCCCTCACGCTCGATGCCATGGTCGCCGCCCAGCAGCAGGTGGCAGGGATGGGCGAACGACGGCTGCAGCGTCTGGGTTTGTAGGTTTGTTGCAAAATTGGATGCAAAGATACAACTTTAGCCGCAGATTACGTGCGTTTTGCGGACTTTTATTCCTAATTAATTTAAAAATCTGTATAAACCGTATAATCCGTAGGAAAAAAATAACTACCTTTGCACATATTTTAATAATATAGCTAAACGAAATGAGAGAAAAGATAGATTGTTTCCTGCCGTGCAACGATACCAGTGCAGCCCAGGAGATTGTCGGTCAACTGCGAAATAGTAAGACTGTTCAGAACATCTTCCTCCTGGTGTCGGAAGCGGGGGAGGGTGTCAGCGACTGCGCCCAGCTGTGCGTGCCGGGACTTACCGGCAGCGCCACGCTGATGACCATAGCCGAGAATGCCAAGGCAGAATACACCCTGCTGCTGACCAAGGACACACAGCTGACGCTCGGCCAGCAGGCCCTCGACCGTATGCTCCGTGCCGCCAGCGACTCCGATGCCGCGATGGTCTATGCCGACCACTATGCTCTCCAGCAGGGGCAGCTGGTACGCCACCCTGCCATCGACTATTTCACCGGCAGTATCCGCGACGACTTCGACTTCGGCTCGCTGCTGCTCGTCAAGACATCGCTCCTACATACCTTCGCCATGCAGGCCGGCGAGCACGACTACCGGTATGCCGGGCTCTATGCCCTGCGCCTCTTCCTGAGCCGCCAGGGGCAGCTGTTCCACCTGAATGAGTACCTGTACACCGAAGAAGAGACCGACCTGAGGGCTTCGGGCGTCAAGCAGTTCGACTATGTCAATCCCCGCAACCGCGACGTGCAGTTAGAGATGGAGCATGCCGCCACGGCTCATCTGGCGGCCATCGGGGCACGGATCGACCCCTCGTTCAACCGCTGTCCCGACTTCAATGAGCAGGACTTCGACGTAGAGGCGACGGTGGTCATCCCCGTATACAACCGCGAGAATACCATCCTCGATGCCGTCAACAGCGCCCTGGGGCAGAAGGCCAACTTCAAGTTCAACGTCATCGTTGTCGACAACCACTCCACCGACCGTACGACGGAACTGCTGGACTCCATCCACGACGAACGGCTGATACACATCATCCCCAGCCGGGGCGACCTGGGCATCGGAGGCTGCTGGAACGTGGCCATCAACGATGAACGCTGCGGGCGCTTCGCCGTGCAGCTCGACTCCGACGACCTCTACTCCTCGCCAAAGACCCTCCAGCAGATAGTGGAGGCTTTCTACAAGCAACAGGCGGCTATGGTCATCGGCTCGTACCGTATGTGCGACTTCGAACTCAACACCCTGCCGCCGGGACTCATCGACCATAAGGAGTGGACCGACGAGAACGGCCCCAACAACGCCCTCCGCATCAACGGGCTCGGTGCGCCCCGCGCCTTCTTCACACCCCTGCTGCGACAGATACAGTTCCCCAACACCTCATACGGTGAGGACTATGCCCTCGGACTGATCTTCTCCCGTCACTACCGCATCGGACGCATCTATACCGAGCTCTATCTCTGCCGCCGATGGGGCGGCAACAGCGACGCTGCCCTGACCATCGACAAGATCAATGCCAACAACCTCTATAAAGACCGGCTGCGCACCCTCGAGATCATGGCACGCCAGCAGATGCTACAGGGCAAGAGCGAGCTGATGACCGACTCGCCCCTGCAGCGATTCTTCAACCGGCAGCTGGAGACGTGGGAGGCCACCCGTCAGCGCTACCGCGACCTGCAGGGCATACAGACCCGTGAGCTGGCCGTCGGTGCCTCCAGCATCCAGGCGCAGTGGAACCCGGCCCGAATGGTATCCACCGGGGCCAAGATGGACCAGCAGACACTCGCCGAGCGCCCCTGTTTCCTCTGCGAGCAGAACCGCCCCAAGGAGCAGGTGAAGAAACGCGTGCTCGACGGCCAGTGGGAGCTGCTGGTCAACCCCTACCCCATCCTGCCCCAGCACTTCACCATCCCCAGCGTGCGCCATCAGCCGCAGCGCATCCTCGACATGTACGTCGACATCCACAAGCTGCTCGAAGAGTACCCAGAGCTGATGGTGTTCTACAACGGCCCCCACTGCGGAGCCTCTGCCCCCGACCATGCCCATCTGCAGGCCGGGACCAGCGGACTGGTGCCCCTGCAGAAGGCATGGCAGCGGCTGTCGCGCAACCTGACCACCATCGTCAGCCTGAACGACGGCGAACAGCTCTCGCTCATCAACGACTACCCCTGTGCCGCATTCCTGCTCCGCAGCCGTTCGCAGTACGGCGACGAGCAGCTCTTCCGTCGCCTCTACGAGGCACTGCCCCAGGCCGACCCGGAGCCGATGATGAACATTGTGGCCTGGCGTAGCGGCGAGGACTATCTCTCAGTGGTATTCCCACGCGCCAAGCACCGCCCCGACTGCTATTACGCCGAGGGCGATGCTCAGTACACGATATCGCCAGGCGCCCTCGACATGGCGGGCCTCATCATCACCCCGCGCCGGGAGGACTTCGAGCGCATCACGCCCGAGACGGCCCTGGCCATCCTCAAGGAGATGACCCTCGGCGGCGAGGCCCTACAGCAGGTCGTCACCCGCCTTCAGAAGAAAGCTCAAATCTCAAGTCTCAAATCCCAAATCTCCCGGGAACCCAACGTCACCGTCGGCATCGTCAGCGCCAAGCAGATAGAGTTCACGCTCAATGCCCCCTACACGGCCAAGGGCGAAGTGCTCGAAGGCCCGCAGCGGGTGGAGTTCTCCGAGGGAGGCATCCTCTGGCGAGGCAGCCAGTACCGCGAACTCACCTTCACCCCGCAGGCAGCCGACGCGTCGTTCTCCCTCGAAGATGTCACCATCGGTGTCAACTTCCACTGGGAGCGCCACCAGCGTCAGGTGTTCTCTGGCACCCTCCGCTTAGTGGTAGAGGCCGACAAGATAGTGGCCATCAACGAGCTGCCCGTGGAGCGCTATCTGGCCAGCGTCATCTCCAGCGAGATGTCAGCCTCAGCGTCGCCAGAGTTCCTCAAGGCCCATGCCGTCATCTCACGCTCGTGGCTGCTGGCACAGATGGAGAAGCGCCGACGGCTGGACAAGAGCGTCGACGGCTTCTTCTCGTTCGTCAAGAAGGACGATGAGATCATCCGCTGGTACGACCGCGAGGACCACACCATCTTCGACGTGTGCGCCGACGACCACTGCCAGCGCTACCAGGGCATCACCCGTCAGACCAGCCCCGCCGTGGAGCAGGCCGTCAGCGAGACACGCGGACAGGTGCTGGCCTACGGCGACGACATCTGCGACGCTCGCTTCTCCAAGTGCTGCGGCGGACAGACCGAGGAGTTCCAGTATTGCTGGGAGGACACCCCGAAGCCCTATCTGGTCAGCTTCCATGACCCATACTGCAACACCACCGACCGCCACATCCTCTCGCAGGTGCTCAACGACTACGACCGGGAGACGCCCCACTTCTACCGCTGGACGGTGGAGTACACCCAGGCGCAGCTCTCCGAGCTCGTCAGCCGCAAGCTGAAGGAGGACTTCGGCATCGTCACCGACCTCATCCCCCTGGAGCGCGGCAAGAGCGGCCGCATCTGGAAGCTCAAGATTGTAGGCACGAAGAAGTCACTCACCATCGGCAAGGAACTCGAGATTCGGCGTGCCCTCAGCGAGACCCACCTGCTCAGCTCTGCCTTCGAGGTGGAGAAGAAGGGGTATACCTTCGTCCTTCACGGGCGCGGCTGGGGCCACGGCGTGGGCCTCTGCCAGATAGGTGCCGCCGTCATGGGCGAGCAGGGAAAGTCGTACGACGACATTCTGCTCTTCTACTACCGAGGGGCCCAGATCCAGCGACTCTATGAGTAGTGAGTAGTGAAATTGTCAAATAGTCAAATTGTCAAATAGTCAAATGAAAAAGTCTCCCTGGGCCTGGGTGCCCACCCTCTACTTCGCCGAAGGCCTGCCCAACGTACTCGTAACAGGCGTGGCGGCAGTGATGTACATGCAGATGGGGCTGAGTGATACCGAGCTGGCCCTCTACACCGGTTGGCTCAATCTGCCCTGGATCATCAAGCCTCTCTGGAGTCCGTTCATCGACCTGCTCCGCACTAAGCGCTGGTGGATTCTCTCCATGCAGATACTCATCGGGGCAGCACTGGCCGGCGTGGCCTTCACGCTCAATACGCCCTTGTGGTTCCAGATGTCGATGTGCTGCCTGTTCATCATGGCCTTTGCCAGTGCCACTCACGACATTTCGGCCGACGGCTTCTACATGATAGAACTCGACGAGCATACGCAGACCTACTTCGTGGGCATACGCAACACGTTCTACCGGCTGGCAGTCATCTTCGGCAACGGCGTACTCGTGGCCATTCCAGGCGTGCTGTCGGTCTACTTCCACTGCTCCATCGCCTTTGCGTGGAGCATCGTGTTCTACGGCATTGCCGGCATCTTCATCGGCCTTTGGCTCTATCACGGGTGGATACTGCCCAATTCGGAAGTGCGAGGGCGCAAGGGAACGGAGGAACGGAAGAGTGCCTCCGAGATCTGGTCGGGCCTGCGCCACACGCTGCTCACATTCTTCACCAAGTTCCCCGTGCGCGTCACCGTCACAGCCATCTGTTTCATGCTGCTCTACAGGTTCCCCGAAGCGCTACTCAACACGATGACCAAGACATTCCTGATGCGCCCCAACTCAGAGGGCGGACTGGGCATGGCCCCCACAGAGTACGGACTGGCCTACGGCACGGTGGGACTCATCGGCCTCACTCTGGGAGGCATTCTGGGAGGCATACTGGTGAGCCGCGACGGCATGAAGCGCTGGCTGTGGCCACTGGTGTGTGCCATCACCCTGCCCGACGCCGTCTACATCTACCTGGCCTACGCCATGCCGTCGGTAGCCTCCGTCTGGGGGCTCACCCTGGTCAGCACCTGCCTCTTCGTGGAGCAGTTCGGCTACGGCCTCGGCTTCACCGTCCTCACACTCTACATGCTCTACTACTCACAGGGTGAGTTCAAGACGTCGCACTACTCCATCTGCACCGGCATCAGCTACCTGGGCCTGATGCTACCCGGCATGGTGTCGGGATGGGTGAAGGACGCTGTGGGCTACCAGACGTTCTTCATCATCGTCATGGCATCCTGCTCGCTGACATTCCTCGTCACCTGGTTCCTCAAAATCGACCCCTCATTCGGCAAGAAACAGAAAGAGTAGCCCTTCTGGCGTTTATTTTCCGTTGCCACTCATGCCACTATGCAATATGCGCTGATTATCAACTACTTAGGCGTTGCAACAGTAGTGGCATGAGTGGCAAGAGAAATGGAGTTGATGCCACTGCGTAACCCATTGACAGTCAGGCCGTAAGGAAGTTTAGTGGCAACAGTGGCAAGAAAAACCGTGAAAACAATCTGCAGACGGGAGCTGCGTCAGCATTGTGGATCATTCTCCCGATGAGTCCAGCGGCTGGACTGTCGGTTAAGCCGCCATTATTGGCGAGTCCAACCTGTGGACCTCTCACATTCAGCATGGTGTCTGCAAAAAGCCGACGGATAATGGCCTGTTTTAGGCAAAGATGTGATGTTTTGGCAGTGATGATGCTCGAAAAAGTGATTTTTTATCGGAAAATATGCCCGGAAATGCGATTATTTGCGTATATTTGCAGCCGCTTAGCCGTACCTTTGCAAGCTAATTGCTACAACCAGTCCAAGGGATGAAGGCATATATCCAGCTGTTACGCCCGCTGCAGTGGATCAAGAACGGATTCGTGTTTGCACCGGTGTTCTTCAGCAACAATCTGCTGAAGTGGGGCTATCTGTGGCCCACCATTGTCGTGTTCTTCGCTTTCTGCCTGATTTCGAGCTCCATCTACTGTTTCAACGACCTGCGCGACGCGGAGGCCGACCGCCAGCACCCCAAGAAGCGGCTGCGCCCGATAGCCTCTGGAGCCGTAGGCACCAGGGCCGGCTACACGCTGATGGGACTCTGCACCATCCTGGCCTTCAGCGTGCTGTCTCTGGCCGACAGCCCCAACGCACACTACCTGTACGGCATACTGGCCGCCTACTGGCTGATGAACATCGCCTACTGCATACGGCTGAAGCAGACGGCCATCCTCGACGTGACGATCATCGCCGTAGGCTTCGTGATGCGCGTACTCATCGGCGGCATGGCCACCGACATCCGCATTTCCGCGTGGCTGGTGATGATGACCTTCCTGCTGACACTCTTCCTGGCACTGGCCAAGCGCAACGACGACTACCGCATCTACGAGCAGACGGGCACGAAGCCGCGCACGTCCATCACGGGCTACAACAAGACATTCATCAACGAGGCCACGGCCATCATCGCATCGGTGACAATGGTGTGCTACATCATGTACACCATGTCGCCAGAACTCGTACAGCGGTGGGGCACGCCCTACGTCTACCTGACAAGCGGATGGGTGCTGGCAGGGCTGCTGCGCTACCTGCAGAACATGATTGTCTACGGGCTCAGCGGCAGTCCCACGAAGTCGATGGTGAAGGACCGTTTCATACAGCTCTGCATCCTGGGATGGCTGCTCTCCTTCTTCGCCATCATCTATCTGTGATGATAGTTTATGGCTTATGGTTTATAGTTTATAGCAGATTACTTCTATAGCCAGAACGGCTTGCAGGGTAAATCAAACTATAAACTATAAACCACAAACTATAAACTACAAAAAAAGTCTATTCCCCGAAGTCGTATACCATCGTGTAGCCTTCGAAGATCAGCTCCTTGGTATAGCCCAGTTCCTTGAAGAAGCCATAGATAGTGTCCTGCTGCTCGGGGGTGAGCAGGCGCTCGCCGTGGGTGTAGGCATAGTGGGCCACGGGGCCTCCCAGATAGTTGATCACCTTGGGGCGTAGCGTCTTCAGGTCCTTCGGCTCCACGCCTTTATAGAGATTGCGGAAGCCCCATGCACCGTGGATGACGCGCGTCTGCTTGAAGTAGGGACAGATGCCATCGGTCAGGGCGTTGGGATAGACTGCCGGTCCGCTCATCTCCGTGGCGGGCAGATGCTGGCCTGCCAGAAAGCGGATGCAGTCCTCGTGCTTCGGGCATCGCTCGTTGAAGCAGAGGTGATAGCCGTGCGGCACATCATTGAAATTGAATTTTCTCATCATGGCTGCTTAATTTGTGTGCAAAGATACAAATTTTGTTTAATATATGCAAAAGAAAGAGCGGAAAAGGTCGGGATATGCGATTTTTTAACTATCTTTGTGGAAAATATGTAAACAAGCGACATATACCTAAACCTATGGATAAGAAGATCAAGGTGCTGGAGGTAATCCGACAGGGGCAGATAGGAGGTGGAGAATCCCATCTGCTCGACCTTATCTACTTCATGGACCGTGAGCGCTACGAGCCCGTGTGCCTGTCGTTCACCTATGGCGAGATGATCCGCCGCCTGAAGGCCCAGGGGGTGAAGTGCCACGTCATTGAGAGCCAGAAGGCCTTCGACCCGAAGGTGCAGAGCCGCGTCAAGCAGATTATGCGCCAAGAGCAGGTGCAGGTGGTGCATGCCCACGGCAGCCGCGCAGCGTCGAACATCCTATACCCGGCGCGCTCGCTGCACCTGCCCATCATCTACACCGTCCACGGCTGGAGCTTCCACGACGACCAGCCGCTGCTGGTCAAGACGCTGCGCACCCTGAGCGAGCGGCTCATCTGCCGACTGGTCCAGAAGGTCATCTGCGTGTCCGACAGCAATGCCGACACCGGCCGCCGCCTGTGCGGGCTGAGGCAGCCCATCGTCATAGAGAACGGCATCAACATGGAGCGCTTCAACCCCGATCAGCCCTTCCCCGACCTGCGCCCCGAGTTCGGGTTCCGCGAGGACGACTTCGTGGTGGGCTTCATCGCCCGCGACACCGTCCAGAAGGCCCCCCTACTCTATCTCGAGGCCATCGGCATCGCCCACCGCCGCAATCCACGGGTGAAGGCCCTTTTCGTGGCCGAGGGAGAGCTCGACGCCGAGGCCGACAGGTATATCGAGAAGGACCGGATGCTGGGCTACGTGTATCACAGCAAGTTCCGCCACGACGTGCCGGCGGTGCTCCACGCCATCGACGCCTACTGCCTGCCCAGCCTGTGGGAGGGGCTGCCCATCGCACTCTTGGAGGCCATGGCCATGGGCAAGGCCGTCATCGCCACCCCCACCGACGGCACGAAGGAACTGCTCAGCGATGCCAACAACGGCATACTGATTCCCTTCAACAACCCCATGGCCCTGGCCGACGCCATCCTGGTGTTTCTGGAGAACGAGCAGTTCCGAAAGGAGTGCGAGCAGAACGCACGGCGGCTGGTCAGCAAGCGCTTCAATGCGCAGCGAGTGGCCAGCTCGGTGCAGCAGATCTACGACACTTTCCTGTAGCCCCACTCCACCATGCGCCTTACCGCCATGTAGGCCCCCACGATGAACCCCGCCTTGACCAGCGGGCAGAGCAGATAGTGGAGCGAGCAGCTGGCAGCCGATGTGCCGAACACGCGGAAGAACGCCGCGTCGATGAACGACATGAACAGCACATAATGAGCCAGATAGAGCACGTATGAAGAGCCCGCCACCCGTGGCGGAAGCCGCCACGAGGTGCGCCGCAGCACGCTTGCCGCCAGGGCCAGCGTCGCCACGGCCCCCGTCAGCCGGAAACAGAGCATCAGCGGTGAGAACAGCCCCGTGCCGTAGGCCACCATCATCAGCAAGCCCAGCAGCAGCGTCAGCACATAGGCTGGCGTCCGGTAGCGAACCGCCGTAGCCACCAGGTCGAGCCTCCTGATGCCCAGGAGCGCCCCTAACGAGAAGAAATAGACGGCATACATCGACAGCCCCGGCAGGGCGAAGGCACCGACGCCGGAGAGATAGGCCACCGTCAGCAGCCCCATCGCCACCATGCCGAAGCGGCGCAATAATATATATATAATAGGTGTAAGCAGCGACACCACCATCAGGTCGCGCAGAAACCAGAGCGGCATGTCGGCAGGGGCCGTCATCCAGTTCTCGCGACCCAGCCAGTCAGTCTGCATGCCCGCCCGCGCCACGCAGTCCCACAGCACGTCCCAGCTGCAGCGGCCCAGCTTGGCGGCCATCAGCAGGTTCCACACCACGTAGGGCAGCAGCAGCGACTTCACGCGCCGCCACATCTTCTGCCTATACACGGCCATGCTCCACTGCCCCGCACGGGCAAAGAAGAGATAGCCGGAGATGACGTAGAACACGGGCACGGCCACCTTCACCAGCGTCTGGCTGACCAGCAGCCGCAGCACCTCGCACGTGTCCCACGGCGAGAGCAGCAGCCGGTAGCCCTCAGCCACTGCCCCGTAGCTGTGGGCGTAAGTGACCAGCACTATCAGCGGCAGGCGCAGCTGACTGATCACGTCCGACGACGATACCACACGTTTCACGATGCAAAATTACAAAAGTTATGCGAACAAGACAAAAATGCGAACCTAATTCTGCTGATATGAGACCATAATAGCCATTTATTCACTGCGATCAGCAGAATTAGGTTCGCATTTTTGTCTTGTTCGCATAATTTTCGTAACTTTGTGCCCAAAATTGCAGAGCTTATGAGATTTATCAGTTGGAATGTGAACGGGCTGCGCGCCTGTGAGGGTAAAGGATTCAGTGACATCTTCCGGCAACTGGACGCCGACTTCTTCTGTCTGCAGGAGACGAAGATGCAGCAGGGACAGCTCAACCTCGAATTTGAGGGCTACGAGTCGTACTGGAACTATGCTGAGAAGAAAGGCTACTCAGGCACCGCCATCTTTACGCGCCAGAAGCCGCTGAGCGTCAGCTACGGCATCGGTATCGAGGAGCACGACCGCGAGGGGCGCGTCATCACGCTTGAAATGGACGACTTCTACCTGGTGACCTGCTACACGCCGAACTCTCAGGACGGCCTGAAGCGGCTCGACTACCGCATGACGTGGGAGCGTGACTTCCTGGCCTATCTGAAGCGGCTCGATGCCGGGAAGCCCGTCATCCTGTGCGGCGACCTGAACGTGGCACATGAGGAGATCGACATCAAGAACCCCAAGACCAACCGCCGCAATGCGGGATTCACCGACGAGGAGCGCAAGAAGTTCTCCACCTTATTAGATAATGGCTTCACCGACACCTTCCGCTTCAAGTATCCCGAGGAGGTCAAGTATTCCTGGTGGTCGTACCGCTTCCAGGCGCGGCAGAAGAATGCTGGCTGGCGGATAGACTACTTTGTCATCTCAAACCGTCTCAGGGAGCGACTCGTGGATGCCAGGATACATACCGACATACTGGGTTCCGACCACTGTCCGGTGGAGCTGGAACTTCGCTGAACAAATCGGGCGATTCGCTGAATAAAGTTGCGAGTCGCCCGTTTTCGTCTTACCTTTGCATCAGAAATCATAAAACAAAGGTAAGATATGAAAGAGATACTGAACAGCTTCGACCCCATCACGCTCGAACAGATGAGTGCCATCCGGCTGATGAACCGCACGGACACCAAGTTCGTAACCACCACCGAGCAGCTGCGCCGACTGCTGACGATGGCACAGAAGGACTACTTCGTGCAGGAGATCGACGGCGAGCGCATCGCTCCCTACTATACGCTCTACTTCGACACCCAGGACTGCGCCATGTACACCGCCCATGAGTCGGGACACACCAATCGGCAGAAACTCCGTATCCGCAGCTACGTGAACTCCGGGCTGAACTTTCTGGAAGTGAAGACCAAGAACAACCACGGCCGCACCAAGAAGAAGCGCGTGCTGGTGCATGAGTTCGACCCCATGAACCCCGAGCGCAACATCTGCTTCCACTGCCAGAACCGCGAGTTCTGCGAGTACGACGACTTCCTGCGCTCCAACCTGCAATACGACCCCTTCACCCTCTCCGAGCAGCTGGAGAACCGCTTCGACCGCATCACGCTGGTGAACAAGGGGCTGACGGAGCGCCTCACCATCGACACCAACCTGCGCTTCCACAACGTGGCTACAGACAACTACCGCTTCCTGGACAACATCGTCATCATCGAGCTGAAGCGCGACGGACGGGTAGACTCGCCCATCCTGACGCTGCTGAAGGAGCTGCGCATCAAGCCCCAGGGATTCTCGAAGTACACCATCGGCTCGGCCATGACCAACGAGGGTCTGCACTGCAACCGGCTGAAACCCCGTCTGCACACCATCGAGCGCATCATCGCGTGAAAAAGAACGATATAACGAAATGACGATATAACGATATAACGAAATAACGACATGACGACATAACGAAATAACGAAATAACGAAAACACCCCTCAAGATTATGGATTTCCTCTCATTAACCCCCACCTACGCCATGATGCTCGTGCGTCTGGCCATCAGCATCGCCTTCACATGGCTCATCATCGACCGTCTGTACTACGCCAAGAGCCACCGCCGCGACTTCCGCTTCACCTTCATGCTCATCCCCGTGGCCATCTTCTTCATCGTGTTCTTCATGATCTTCGTGCTCGAGGATATGAAGGGAAAGACGTCGATGGGCGTCGGCATCGGACTCTTCGGCATCTTCTCCATCATGCGCTACCGCACCGACACGATGCCCGTGCGCGAGATGACCTACCTCTTTATAACAATAGCACTGGCCGTGGTGAATGCCGTCTCGGTGGAGGTGTCGCTGCTCGAGGTGCTGCTCACCAACCTCGTGGTCACCCTCTGCGTGTGGGCCTGTGAGCGACAGCTGAAGCTGGGGGCCACGAAGCTCATACAGTACGACCGCATCGAACTTATCACCCCCGAACGCCGTGAGGAGCTGATTGCTGATCTGGAGAAGCGGCTGGGCGTCAGGGTGACCAGCGTGAGCATCGGGGCCATCGACTTCCTGAAGGACATGGCCATGCTGAAGATCGGCTACGAAGGGGAGCACGCCGACCGCGAGGTGTCGCACATCACGAAGCTCTCCAAGAGCCAGCTGACGGAGTTTTGAGAATTTAGAGTTAAGAATTAAGAGTTGTTCTCGCCTCGCTGCGATTAAGAGTTAAGAATTAAGAGTTAAGAGTTAAGAATTATGAAACGACTACTGCTGATACTATTCACTATTCACTGTTCACTATTCACTGCGCTTGCGCAAGACGATTTCGGCCTCGACCTCAACCTCGAAGCCCAGAAGAAACTCTCGCAGAACCTGTCGCTCTCGCTCGAAGGCGAGCTGCGCACCCGCGACAACACCAAGACCATGGACCGCTGGAGCCTCGGACTGGGTCTGGACTACAAGCTCACCAAGTGGCTCAAGGCCTCGGCGGGCTACACATTCCTCCACGACAACAACGTGCGCACCAGCTATTTCGATGCTACCGACGACGAGGTGATCGACGGCGATGCCGACGAGGGCGATGCCAAGAAGCAGGCCAAATACTGGGCACCGCGCCACCGCTTCAACCTCTCGCTCACCTTCGACAAGAAGCTCTTCGGCGACTTCCGCTTCTCGCTGCGCGAACGCTGGCAGTACACCTATCGCCCCTCCTACACCGTCAGCGAGCGCTGGAGCTTCATCGACCAGGCCTACGACGGCAAGGAGCACACCTACAGCGGCAAGGGGAAAAACGTGCTCCGCAGCCGCCTGCAGGTGGAGTACGACAAGAAGGGCCTGCCACTGACGCCCTACGCCAACGTGGAGTTCTTCAACGCCTGGAGCCTGCAGAAGACGCGCTTCAACGTCGGTCTCGACTATAAGCTGTCGAAGCAGCACACCCTCGGTGCCTTCTACCGCTACCAGACCGTGCGCGACGATGATGACGACCTGGAGCCCAACATCCACATGATAGGCATCAACTATAAGTTTAAATTTTAAGGGCGCCAATCGGCGCCCTTAAACATTTACATATTCTCCCAAGTGTCGAGGTAGGTCACGTGGGTCACGAGGTACTCCTCCACGCCGTGCTTGCCGTCGGCACCGCCGATGCCGCTCTTCTTCACGCCGGCATGGAAGCCCTGGATGGCCTCGAAGTGC
>CAMHUC010000007.1 GCA_946188155.1 uncultured bacterium
ATTCTATAACATAGTTTAACTTTGGATTTTTATACAACTGCAATGCGGGTTAAACGATTTGGCGGGCTGGCGTTCATTGATGAATGCTATGCCGCGGAGCATACCTTGTCCCTGGACGATGCTGTGGAAGATATGGCTGTAGTTTGTCGGCGTAATGGGGGAGGGCTGGTATGATACTATATCATGGATCTAACATTGCTATTGACAGAATCAATCTGTCCTTGAGCAAACCCTACAAGGATTTTGGCAAAGGTTTCTATGCAGCTGATATCATGTCGCAAGCTGAGGATATGGCAAAATTGAAAAGACTATGAGTATAGAGCAGAAATTCCTTGTTGAGAGTATGATAGACGATATTGCAAGATATCTTATAGAAGAAAGTGGAGTGTCTATCTTAGAGGCTTTGGATATTGTCTATAACTCAGAATTGTACGAAAAGTTGGTGGATTTAGAAACAGGTCTTTACTATCAGAGTCCTGCCTATTGTTACGAGTATCTGAAGCATGAGTTGAAATATGGGCAGATAGTGTCGCAACTGGGATAAGGTCATTATGCAGTTCATCAGCGATATTCAAATATGCTATGACCTGGAAATAGCTGAAATCTTCCAATCTGTTGCATAACCGTATCATCGGCAAAAACAACTCAAATATAATTTGGTATTTCGCTCACTTATTCGTATCTTTGCACCCATGAAACGTATCGAGGTCGTAGCAGCCATCATCCACGACTCCAAAGGCCGCATCTTCGCGACACAGCGGGGATACGGGGAGTTCAAGGACTATTGGGAGTTTCCCGGCGGGAAAATGGAGCCAGGGGAAACACCCGAAGAGGCCCTGAAGCGAGAGATCTGGGAGGAACTGGAGACTCGGATCATGGTGGAACGGCTAATGGATACCGTTGAATGGGACTATCCTGCCTTCCACCTGACGATGCACTGCTACCTCTGCCACGTTGAGAGCGGGCATCTGGAGCTGAAGGAGCATGAGGATGCGAAATGGCTCAAGAGGGATGAGCTGAAGTGCGTGAACTGGCTACCGGCAGACTGGGAGATAGTAAGCATCTTTGCAACCAAATAAAGAATAGCGCAATGAAGATGTATCTTGAATCAATGATGATTGCCTGCTCGGCACTGTTGATGCTGAGCGGATGCATCGTGTCGGATGAGAAGCTGGAACACAAGGTCACCCAGGGCATGATAGAGTTTGAGCAGAGTCAGGGCAACAGGCTCGAAGTGACCGACCTGAAGCTGGAGAAGAGCGAGGGTGGCTATAAGGGCGTGGTGACAGGCCGGCTGAACGGCACGGATGCCGTCTACGACGTGACGGTGAGCGATGCCGGCAGCGATTTTGACGTGGACTGGGAGTTGAGGAAGTGAAGCTCAAGATGCGTGTTACCCAGTGGAGGTGGATGATTCTGCGGACAGCACTTTTTTCCGATGCCACTCTTGCCACTTTGCCAAACGCATTGATTACCAGCCGATTAGCCGTTGCAACGGTAGTGGCAACAGTGGCAAGAGAAATAGTTTTGTTGCCACTACATAATCCATTGATAGTCAGCACGTAACGCGCGTAGTGGCAACAGTGGCAAGAAAAACCGTGCAAACATTTTTCAGACGGGTGCAGCATTAGCATCGCGGGCAGTTTCGTATGATCAGTCCAGTGCCTGGACTGTCGTAAGAGTCAAACGTCCAGGATAGTCCAGGCGGTGGAACTGCCAGAAGTACTTGTGGCTTGACCATAGTGAAGAGTGTTTCACTGCTGGATGGCTTGCACGTTTCAATTTTCAAAACATGAAAATCATCGCGCTGCGCTGCTGAAAAGACATTGCCCCATCACTTTTTCAACCGTACTCTTTGTGCTTTGAAAGAAAATGCTTTATTTTGCAACCGAAACTAAAGAACAATGACAATGATGAATAAGAGAGTCTTCCTGACGTGGGCCGCCCTCCTTACATGCGGCTATGTATTGGCCTCATGTTCTAACGATGACAACGAGGCCCCGATGGCAAGCGACGTAGTAGATGATTGACAGTTAAGACTTGAGGGCCCGGTACTCGCGGATGGCGCTGACGAGGGCATCGTTCTCCTCTGCTGTCTGCGCCGCCACGCGGAAGCAGTGGTCGTCGAGACCATAGAAGTTGGAGGCATCGCGAATCAGGATGCCATAGTGCTCAATGAGCCAGTTCTTCAGTTCCAGGGAGCTGGCCCATTCTATATTCACCAGCATGTAGTGCGTCTGGCTGTCGAGCACCATCAGCCCGTCGATGGCTTCCAGCTGCTGGCGCAGGCGGCGTGCCTCCTCGATATAGGCCTTCATGTCGGGCAGCACCGATACATTGTTCTTGATCAGGAATCGGCCCGCCTCGATGGCCATCGTGTTCACCGTCCAGGGCTGCCGTATCTGTCGCAGCCGCTCGATGATGATGGGCGAGGCGGTGACGTAGCCCAGCCTCAGGCCAGGTATGCAGTATTTCTTCGACATCGAGAAGAGTAGCATCAGGTTGTAGCAGTCCATCATCTCGCGCGGCTGTATGGTGGGCTGCAGGGTATAGTCGGCATACGACTGGTCGAGCACGTGGAGATAGCGTGGATGCTTGCGGATGAGCTGCTTCACAAAGGGCTTGAGCAGCACGTTGCCCGTGGGATTGTCGGGGTTGCACATCCAGTAGATGCGGTCGTCGGGCAGCAGTTCCAGCTCGTCGGTGCGCTCGTATGAGATGAGGTGTCCGAACATACGGCAGGCGTCGGCATACTCTGCGTAGGTGGGCTGCGGTATGACCGATGCCCAGCCCCGGTAGAGCTGTGCGATGAGGTAGATGGCCTCGTTGGCACCGCTGGTCACCATCACCATATTGGCCGGTATGCCCAGTTTCTCGGCGATGAGGGCTTCGAGGGCTTCTGCCTGCGGTTCGGGATAGTGGCCGATGGCGTCAAGACGTGTGGCCAGATGGGCTTTCAGCTCAGAGAGGTCTGCCTTCTGGTAGATGTTGGAACTGAAGTTCATCTTGATCATCCCGCCGTAGCGGTAAGTGTCGTCGCCGTGTCCGAATACCATCTTTGCTATTTACGATTTAACGATTTTCTATTTACGATTTAACTATTTTCTATTTACGATTTATACTGCTGCGGCAGCCAATTCTTCACTCTTCGTTCTTCACTTTCACGGAGAGCGTCTGGGGGCAGAAGGTGATGCCGGGTCGCTCCACGTAGCGGGCCAGCGAGCCGTCGGCAGCCAGCTGCTGCGGCGTGCCGATGTTCAGCCGGGTGGTGCCGTCGGCCTTCTCCATCAGCCAGAGGGTGTCGGCCGTCTGCAGGGCCAGCTCGAAGTCGTGGGTGCTCAGGAAGATGGTCTTCCGCTGTTCGCGTGCAAGCCGTCTGAGCAGGAGCATCATCTCCACCTTGCTGGGGAAGTCGAGGAAGGCCGTAGGCTCGTCGAGGTAGATGACGGGTGTCTGCTGTGCCAGTGCCTTGGCGATCATCACCTTCTGCCGCTCACCGTCGCTCAGTGTGTGGATCATCCGACGGCTGAGGCTGTCGATTCTGACGGCAGCGATGGCCTCGTCGACCGTCTGCCAGTCGTCGTCGCGGAGTGTTCCCCAGAAGCCGGTGTAGGGCGAGCGCCCCATGGCCACCAGCTCGCGCACCGTCATGTTGCGGATGTCGGGCTTCTCGGTGAGCACCACGCCGATGATCCGGCTCAGCTCCTTGTCGGTGAACTGCGAGATGTCGCTCTCCTCGATCATCACCTGGCCGTCGAGCTTCGGCTGAAAGGCGGAGAGGGTGCGCAGCAGCGTCGACTTACCGATGCCGTTGGCCCCCAGCAGGCAGGTCAGCTCACCCTCGCGGATGGCCGCACTGATGCCGCTTGCCACCACCCTGACATCGTTTTTGCCGCGATAGCCGATGCTGAGGTTGCTGAGTCTGATTGTCTCGTTATTCATATCGACGCTGCAAAGATACAAAATTCTGACGAACGGCAAAACTTTTTTATCAGATTTTTTTCTCAGCAAGGCTGCTATCGATGAGCTGGGCGAATATTGGGTTGCGGCGCAACAGGGGTGCGCAGCCCGTCATGAGCATCTGGCAGCGGGCGCGGGTGATGGCCACGTTGAGCTTGCGGTCGATGGTCCGCCCGTCCTCTTCGAAGCAGTTGCTGGCCAGGAATTCGAGCTGGTAGCCTCGGGTGACGGTGAAGCTGTAGATGATCACGTCGCGCTGCGAGCCCTGGTAGCGCTCCACGGTGTCGATGCTGATGCGCTGCAGCGGCTCAATTCCCAGCCGTTCTATCTCACTGCGTATCATGGCTATCTGGTTGCGGTAGGGCACGATGACGCCCACCGTCTTGTCGGCATCGAAGCGCTCACCGTAGAATCGGTGGATGCGCCGCAGCAGGTCGGCCACGATGCGGGCCTCTGCCGGGTTCACCTTGTCGGAGGGTTGAGAGGGGAGAGGGGAGAGGGGAGAGGTGCGCGAGGAGTCGATGAAGAGCATACGGCGGGTCTTGAGCAGCTCGTCGAGCTGGTCGTCCGAGGGCAGGTCGTAGTGGAGCGTGGTGTCCGTCTGGTGGGGGCAGGGCACGGGCTCCAGTCGTTCGCGGAAATAGAACATACGATTTGGGAAGGCGGCGATGTCGGGGTGCATGCGTCCCTGTTTGCGCAGGATGCCCGTAAACTGGCTCCTGCCACAGTGCTGCTCCCAGCGCAGCAGGCGCTCGAAGAGCGAGTGGCGGCAGTCGGTCAGGCAGATGTCGCGCAGGCAGGCTTCACTGACTGCCGACTCCCGTTCGGGCTGCTGCACCACGGCGGGCAGCTGCTTGTGGTCGCCGATAAGTATGAACTTAGGCACCTTCGACAGCAGGCCCACCAGCCCCGGCTCCAGTATCTGCGACGCCTCGTCCACTATCATCACGCTGAACTGCTTCAGCTGGAAGATGTATGGCCGCGACTGTAGCATCGAGCTGGTGCCCACGATGATTTGTGCCTCTTGCAACAGCTTTCGGATTGTGTCGAGCTTTGGCTTCGCGCCAAGTTTCTCGTCCAGCAGATGGTTGGCAAAGCGGGGGTCGCATGAGTTCCTGTTGCCGATGCGGATATAGTCAAGTCCGCTGTCGGTGAGCATGCTGCATATCTCGTCTACCGCGCGGTTCGTATATGCCGTCAGGAGGAGTTGAGATTTGAGAGTTGAGAGCTGAGAGTTGAGATGTTCCTCGACGAGGAATCGCAGGGCCATCGAGGTCTTGCCGGTTCCCGGGGGGCCGATGAGCAGGAAATAGTCTTCCGACTGCAGGGCTCCGAGCACGATGCCGTCATAGTCGGGGTGGTAGTGGCGTGACAGCTGCCGTGAGCTGTCGGCCACTGGCGCCCGTTGGCCCAGCAGCAGTGAGCGCCGGTCGGGCGGTGCGGTGATGAACGTCTGCAGGCTGCGTATGCTGTTGGCAGTGGCCATCTCCGTGGTGCCATGCTCCACGGCGTAGTGCTGCTCCTGGGTGAAGAGACGGGGGTTCTGCTGGCGGTCGCTCAGGCATATCGTCAGCCGGTCGCTGCCGATGGCCTCGATAGTGCCTTTATATACAATACTGCGGCAGATGTCGGGCTCTTCCCGATAGGCATACAGGCACACCATGTCGCCTCGGCGGAAGTTTGGGGCCTGCGTCATCTTGGGAACGGCCAGTGTGACGCGCTCGCAGTCCTCAAACGCCTCCAGCGTCAGCCCGGCATAGATGGTGCCGGTCTCCAGCTTCTCGCTCAGCGGCATGTTCCACAGGTCGGCGATGGCCGCCGACCTGCCCTCCTGCGAGCCTACCTTCGCATAGAGCTGTTCGCGGTAGACGAAGGTCATCATCCGCTCATAATAGGCACGCTCAAGGGGGGTGAGCGTTGAGAGTTGAGAGTTGAGAGTTGTCAGTCTCGGCTCAATGTATCGGGTGAAGAAGGCGTCGCGCCGCTGGCCGGCATAGATGACCGCCGACGTGAGGTGTGGCAGGATGCTCCCGAAGCCCTTCTGCGCGATATAGTATTCGGTGGCTACCAGCTGGTTGCGGAACTTGATGGCCTCGCGGAACAGCTGCTGGTAGTAGTTCACCACCATCAGCCCCTGGCGTGCCGGATATTTCGAGTAGAGCAGGCGGATGTCGGCCCTCGCGTCGCCGATGCCGAAGCTGTAGCGCAGGATGCCGTAGTAGAGCAGCAGCTGCACGTAGTGCGACTCCAGCTGCAGGCCGTGGGCATCCCTCTGCCGAAAGGCCTCGCCACTCCGTCCTCCTTCCCCGCTCATCCTTCCTCGCTCCTCGATATTCCTGTTCTTGCCCGACTTGTGCTCCACGAGCAGCCGCATGTCGGTGGTCATCAGGTCCACGCGCCCCTGCAGCCCCAGCCGCTCGCAGACGAACGACGGCTCGAGGATGGCCTTCTCGCGGCTGAACTCGCCGAACAGCAGCCCGACGGCCTGGCGCAGGTTCTCCGTGCGCTGCCGGGCGTCCTTGACAAAGGCCGTGGCGTTGAAGTCGTCACAGGTGCAGAATTGCAGAGCCTGCTCGCGAAACGACTTGCCTATCGACTCTGCGAAGTCGCCCTGCCCGTTAATCAGGTCGTCGAGGGCGGTGTCGGCAAAGTTACCCAGCAGGATGGGCTGCGTGTTGGCCCGTTCCTTCAGACGGTTCACGGTGTAGAGCAGCGGGTGGTGACCGTAGTCGGTGAAACAGGCGGCGATGGAGGATATGTCGACCAGGAAATCGGGCTCCACCACGATGAGGTTTGGGAGTTGAGGGTTGAGAGTTGAGGTTTGGGGCTGGGCGGGGGCGGTGCTGTCGAGCAGGTTCAGCTGCATGCCCTCGCGCAGGAGTGTCTTCAGGTAAGTATGGTCGATGCCCTTCTCCTGGGTCGTATAGTCGATGGTCACGGCTCCCTCGTCGGTCGTGGCGTAGATATAACGGTCGTCCCATCTGTCTACGATGCAGCGTATGTAGGGCTTCGTCTGCCGATGGCCGGCCGCCTGGGGCCTGCACTGGGCGGGAATCAGCCGCACCAGCGGGTCGGGGATGTCGGTGGAAAAGACGGCCGACACCAGCAGTGCCAGGGCCCGCACGTCGTAGAGCAGCTCCTCGCGGCTCAGTGCCTCCTGGCTGTTGCTGTGGCGGCGCATCGTCTGCATGGCCACCTTGTCGGCCACGCTTACCCTGCAGCGCTTACACAGATAGTCCACCTGCGAGAACAGGTTGCCGTAGGCCTGCCCGGAGTCTCGCAGCCCCTCGGCACAGCAGAGTACCAGGGCCTCGTGCATCAGCCGATTGGTGTCGCCCGTTGGCTCCGTCACCCGTGCCAGTTCTGCACACCGCTCGAACAATTCTTCTACCTTCTCCATGATTAGTACACTTATAAGTTGGCGGCAAAGATACGAAAATTATGCGTATATTCCTTTCACATTTCTTATTATTTTCGTATTTTTGCACCATGAAACTGAAACAAGTCGTATTAGCTCTTTGCCTGTCGCTGCTTTCCGGGGGCTGCGTGGCACAGGTGTGGCAGTATGTAGACCCCCGCATCGGCAGCGAGGGAGTAGGGCGCACGTTCCCCGGCCCGTCGATGCCGTTCGGCCTGTGCAAGCCGGGGCCCGACTGCACGGTCAGGCCCAATGCCGGCTGGGCACCGATGCCGGAGGTGGTGACGGGCTTCTCGCAGACACACGTCAGCGGCACCGGCGGCGGTCAGAAGTACGGCAATGTGCTCATACAGCCGTTTATTGGCAACGGACTGACACAGACAGACTTAAGCCACGGACTGACACAGACAGACTTAAGCCACGGACTGACACAGACAGACTTAAGCCACGGACTGACACGGGCTGACTTAGGCCACGGACTGACACGGACTGACACGGACTTGGCCCAGAGGCGTGTCAGCGAGGAGATGTCGCTCGGCTATTATGCCACGACCTACGAGAACGGCATCCGCACGGAGATCACCGCCTCGGAGCGCTGCGCCTTCTATCGGATACACTACCGGAACTGGAGCGCCTGTGCGGCCGACGGACTGCTGCTGGTGGATGCCACCCACTATCTGGGCAAGGACACCGTGCCCGACGGGCGCGAGAAACAGCAGTTCGTGGGCGCCGAGGTGGAGGTGACGGGCAGCCATGAGGTAGTCGGCTTCACCCGCATCCGGGGCGGGTGGAACAATGGCGATGCCTATACCGTCTATTTCTGCCTGCAGAGCGACAAGGCCTTCAAGCCCATATCCTGTGCCGACGGGCGGGCTGTGCTCTGGATGAACGACTCGCTGCAGCAGCTGAAGGTGGGCATATCGTATGTCAGCACCCAGCAGGCACGGCGGAACATCCCGGAATGCGACTTCGACACGCAACTGAATAAGCTACGCGACAGCTGGGAACGGCTGTTGGGCCGATTCCAGGTGGCGGGCACGGAGCGCGACAAGCGGATGTTCTACACCGCCCTCTACCACACCATGCTGATGCCTGTGGATAAGAGCGGCGAGAATCCCAAGTGGACGGAGACACCCTACTACGACGACTTCTACGCCATCTGGGACACCTACCGCACCTCTACCCCACTCATCACCCTCGTCGACGAACAACGCCAGGTGGACATCGTCAACTCCTTATTAAATATATATAAGCGCGAGGGCTACCTGCCCGATGCACGCAGCGGCGACTGCAACGGCCGCACGCAGGGCGGCTCGAATGCCGAGGTGGTGATTGCCGATGCCTTCGTCAAGGGATTAGGAAGAGGTGAGAGGGAAGAGGTGAGAGGCGCGAGGATAGACTATGAGCTGGCCCTGGAGGCAATGCTCAAGGATGCCGATGCCGACCCGGGGGCCGACCACGAGAAGCACGGACGAGGCGGACTGCCGGAGTACAACCGGCTGGGCTACCTGCCCTACGGCATCGACCGTGCCGGCACGCGTACCGTGGAGTATGCCTACGACGACTACTGCATCGCCCTGGTGGCACGGGGGCTGGGGCGCGACGACCTCTACGAGCGCTTCATGCGACAGTCAGCAAACTGGCGAAACCTCTGGCGCAGCGACTACGAGTGGGACGACGTCAGGGGCTACATCATGCCCCGCGATGCCGAGGGCCGCTGGCTCGACTCCGTGCCCTGGGGCCGCTCGAAGGTGTTCCACCCCACCATTCCCTACACGCCGGTGACGAAGGTGGCCCCGTGGTATCTGCCCTGGTGGAGCACGTTCTTCTACGAGGCCCTCTCGGCAGAGTACTCGCTGAGCATCCCCCACGACGTGCCGGGGCTCATCGAGGCCTGCGGGGGAGCGGACACGTTCCGGCGGCGACTCGACCTGTTCTTCGACCGCCGACGCTACAACGTGGGCAACGAGCCGTCGTTCCTCACGCCCTGCCTGTACCACTGGATAGGACGGCCCGACCTGACCTCCGACCGCGTGCGACAGATCATCACCGACAGCTATAGCGACCAGCCCGACGGTCTGCCCGGCAACGACGACAGCGGGGCGATGTCGTCATGGCTGGCCTTCCACCAGCTGGGCCTCTACCCCAATGCCGGTCAGGACTACTATCTGCTCCACGCTCCGCTACTGCCTGAGTGGACGCTGCGGCTTTGCAATGGCAGGACGCTGCACGGCACGGTCAAAGGCAAGGGCACCCACTTCGACCGCGTGACCCTCAACGGGCACCGCCTGCCCGAGGCGCGCATCACCCATCAGCAGCTGATGGAGGGCGGCGAGCTGGTGTTCCACGTTTCTGCGGAGAAGGCACATCGCGAGGGGCTGCCCCCTTGCGACGTGACCTGCGATGCCACCCCCACGTTCAGACCCACTCCTTCTCCCCCCGACTCAGGGGGAGAAAGAGTTACCCTGTCCATCTCGTACACGCTCAACCGCCAGCACCGCACGTGGCCACTCACCATGGCCTGGCAGGGCGACACGCTCACCGTCACCTGCAAGGAGGCCACCTACCTCATCCACCGCAGCGTGGCAAAGCATGCCGACGGCTTCTGCTGGCACATCCCTGCCGACGGGGCCGTGTACCAGCCGCAGGGCACCTTCGCCTTCGTCTCCCGTCAGGCGATGGAGCAGCTGCGCGACAAGGGCTGGTTCGTCTACAACGGCATCACCTGGCGCCGCGTGGGCGATGGCCCCGACGGGTCCTGCCATGTCCGTGCCGACATCGACCAGACGGAGATGCTGATAGCCTACTGCGAGCCGCTCGGCCTCTACTTAGTCACCGAGATGCGCCGCAACCCCTTGGGAATCGACTGGCGAATCCACCCCGGAGGCCCACAATGAAAGATTTTATGGGAAATATTTGGTGGAACCAACAAAAATAGCTACTTTTGCAAGCGTAGTGAATATACCAATAAACTGAATGATGAGACGGCTGCTAACTATCATAATCCTTATGGCCTGGTGCGTGGCACCCTTCGCAGTCACTGCCGAGAGCGACGATGGCGTCGACTCGGCGCTTGCCCTCATCAATGAAGAGATAGAATACCAGGCACAGTTGGGCGACTACGAGAACGAAGGGAAAGCCCGCTGGCAGAAGATTGTCACCCTGAAGAATTACTCACAGACCCAGCAGCAGGTCGACGAGGCCGATGTGCAGATGGCATGGTTCAGCAAGCACCAGCAGTGGGACAACTACTACCGCACGTGGCAGCTGAAGGCCAACGCCCTGTGCGCCCTGGGCAAGCTGCAGACAGGCCTGCAGGAAACGCAGCGCATGCTGAACGACGCCAAGGAGCGCGACAACAAGCTGGGCCGGGCCATGGCCTACAAGCAGATAGGCGTCATCTACCTGAACATGAAGCAGACGGAGCCCGCCATCGAAGCCCTGCAGCACTATGCCGACCTGATGAGGGACGAGCAGAACGACTTCAGCTCGCTGAGCAACATCTACTACCGCATGGCCAAGGCCTACGACTACGACAAGGCCTACGACAGCGAGCTGAAGGTGACCGTGGAGTGGCTCCGGTTCCTACACGAGAAGGTGGGAAAGCTGCAAAGGGCTGATGTCAGGGAGTGCTACAACGCCTGCTACCTGGCACGCACTGCCGCCTTCATCGGACTGCAACGACTCGACGATGCCCAGATGGCCCTCGACACGGCATGGCACCACGCCCACCTGATCAACACCGGTCTCAGCCTGCACCACTACTATAAGATGCAGGCACGCTACCAGCTGGCCAGGGGTAACGCCGCCCGGGCGCTGCTCTATACCGACAGCGTCAGGCAGGCCACCAACGAGAAGGACGACCATAGCGACGAAGTGCGGGCACAAGCGCTCATGATGCTGGGGCGAGGCACCGAGGCGGCACTGATCTACCAGCGGCTCTACCACGAGAAGGACTCCGTGTTCGGGCGCGATGCCCGACAGCACCTCGACGAGCTGAACACGCTGTTCCAGGTAGACGAGATCAAGACCGAGCAGCAGCGCACCAAGCTGCGCTACACCCTGCTGGCCGCCGGCTCCATCATGCTGGCACTGCTGCTGCTCATGCTGTACGGCTGGCGGGCTGCCGCCCGGCAGAAGAAGGCCAACGAACTGCTGCGCCTGGCCAACGAGCGGGCGCTGGTGTCGTCGAAGATGAAGTCGGAGTTCATCCGTAACATCTCGCACGAGATACGCACGCCGCTGAACATCGTGTCGGGCTTCACACAGATACTGACGGCACCCGACATGGAGCTGCCCGACGCCGAGAAGGCCGACCTGCAGGGGCGCATCGAGGAGAACACCGACCGCATCACCAAGATTGTGGACCGCATGCTCGAGCTGAGCGACGCCAGCAGCGAGGCCGTCATCGAGCGCAATGACCACACGGATGTAGCGGAACTGGTGGCCGAGGCCATCGGGCATTCCAGGATAGAATTCCATACACGACCTGGCAATCCCGACGCGCCGGTGACGTTCGTCGTTCCCGACAGTCCGCCAGCCACGCCTGTCAGCCTGCTTACCAACCGCGTCTATGCCGTGCGTATGCTGGCGCAGTTGCTGGAGAACGCGGCTAAGTTCACGCACGAAGGCTCCATCACGCTCACCGTCACACATACCGACAAGCTCGTGAGCTTCATCGTTGAGGACACTGGCATTGGCATCCCGCCCGAGCATACGGAACATATCTTCGAAGAGTTCGTACAACTCGACTCCTTCGCCGACGGCACGGGCATCGGACTGACCGTGGCGCGCAGCATCGCACAGCGCATGGGCGGCGACCTGTGGCTCGATGCCGACTATCGCCGGGGGGCACGCTTTGTGCTGGAGCTGAAGAAGAATTGAAAAGTTGAAGAATTGAAGAGACGACGATATGAACATACTGCATAGAATCCTGCTGTTCGCCATGGCCTGCCTAATGGCTGGCCCCCTGTCTGCCCAATACGAGAAGCTGGGCGGCGTGTATTATGCATATCCGGCCACGGAGACTGTACTCGCAGAAGCCCCCGAGGGCTACGAGCCGTTCTACATATCACACTACGGGCGCCACGGCTCACGCTGGCTGCCCAACGACCGGCGCTACGAGTGGGTGAACAGGTACTTTGAGGACCAGCAGAACCTGACCAAGCTCGGCAGGAGCGTGCGCAAGCGGCTGGCCAAGGTGTGGAAGCACGCACAGGGCAACGGCGGACAGCTCACACCACTGGGCGCCCGTCAGCACCGTGCCATCGCGAGGCGTATGTACCAGAACTTCCCGCAGCTCTTCACAGCCAGCAGCCGTCTGACGGCACATTCAAGCACCGTCTCCCGCTGCAAGAGCAGCATGGAGAACTTCGTGGCTGAGCTCAGAGCGCAGAACCCAGCGATAACCATCAAGCCTGTCACCCGTGAGGAGGACATGGACTGGATAGCCTATACCTCGCCTGAGGAGAAGGCTCTCGAGCATCACACATACGTGCCACTGACAATATCGCCCGACAGGTTTGTCAAGGCTCTGTTCATTGACCCCTCGAAGGTGAAGAACCCCACGCGGCTGCTGACAGAGCTCCACACCATCGCATCCGACATGCAGGACGTGGAGCTGAACGTGTCGCTCTACGACATCTTCACAGAAGAGGAACTCCAGGCCGTCTACCTGATGAACAACAGGCGGATGACCATCTGCAACGGTGACGAGATTCTCAACGAAGGGATTCCCGCCCGCAGTGCCATCTCCCTCTGGCAGCGCATAGAGGCCGATGCCGAGGCGGCCATCGCCAGCGGCACACCAGGAGCCGACCTGCGCTTCGGCCACGACACGAACCTCTACCGGCTGCTGACGCTGATGGGCATCTCTGTTGGAGGTGAGAGAAAAGAGACTGCGGCTGAGCGATATGACCTGATGGACGAACTGCTGCCGATGGCCGCCAACCTGCAGATGGTATTCTACCGCAAGCACACGCCTTCACCACTCCTACAGGAGGTGACGGGGGGTGTCATCGTACAGCTGCTGCATAACGAGCGCTCCATCGGCTTCTATCCCTGGGCGCAGCTCAAGCAGCGCGTCACCCGGCGCATCCACCGCCTGGAACACTTGCGACAGCTATGCAGCCTGAACACGATGGTAGGCACGGCTCCCGCCAACACCCGCACCGCCGGACTCTTCGGCAAAGGCTCCGAGGAGCACGGGCAGACACTGCCCGCCGTGCTCACGCCCAACGGCCAGAACTTCTGGACACCACAGACGCGCGACACCGAGAAGAAGTGCGTGGCACCTTATTACTATACCGACTCGCTCTTCCAGGGCTTCCGCAACAGCCACTGGATAGTAGGCGGCTGCACACAGGACTACGGCTCGTTCACCGTGGCAGCCATCAGTGGCAGGCTCAGGCTGAAACCTGAAGAACGGGCCACGCGATTCTCGCACGATGCAGAAATCTCGCATCCCCACTACTACGCCGTTCGCCTGCCCGACGAGCATCTGCGGCTGGAACTCACGGGAAGCAGTCATGCCGCCATGCTGCGCATCACGCCTGAGAAGGACGGCCCGGTGCATATCGTCATCAACCACAACAGCGATGAGGGTGAGGGCATGATCGACCTCCGGGAGAAGACGGTCTATGGCTACAACCCCGTTCACCGCATCTATCAGGGATGGGGCGAGAAGGCCGGCTTCAGTGGCCACTTCCTGCTGAGATATACCGATGAAATCGCGGATTCAGGCAAGGACAGCACCTGTGTGTGGCTCACCTTCGAGGGCAAGGCTCACCAGCCGATTCTGCTGACGATGGCCTCATCGTTCACAGGACTTGAGGGGGCAGCCACCAATCTGCTCCACGAGACTGAGGGGAAGGACTTCGAGGCGCTGGCCGAGTGTACGGCCGAAGCGTGGATAGCCCGCCTGCACACCATCGACGTGGAGGATGCCGACACGGCGCGCGTCAATCAGTTCTACGGAGCCCTCTACCGGGCCTCCTTCCTGCCCCGCGAGATGAGCGACGCCGACGGCAGCTACCCCCGCTTCGCCAATGGCTCAGCAGCATCCCCCGGAAAACCCGGAAAACCCGGAATATCCGGAATATCCGGAAAGCCCGGAATATCCGGCGCCCCCAGCTCCCCCGCCCCCCCCGCCAAATTCTACGGCGACTTCTCCATGTGGGATACCTATCGCGCCGTTCATCCGCTCTATAACATCATCGCCCCCCAAGAGTCGGCGCAGATGATGCAGTCGCTCGTCACCATGTACGAGCAGGGCGGCTGGCTGCCCATCTTCCCCTGCTGGAACTCGTATACCGCCGCCATGATTGGCGACCACTGCGCCGTGGCATTGGCTGATGCCTACGTGAAGGGCATCCAGGGGTTCGATGCCGAGAAGGCCTACGAGGGCATGCGGAAGAATGCCTTCGAGTCGCCGGCCTCTTTCGACGACTATAAGAACGGCATGGGGCGCCGCGCCTTGGAGAGTTATCTGAAGTATGGCTATATTCCCTTGGAGGACAGCGTGAAGGAGGCTTTCCACCAGGACGAGCAGACATCGAGGACGCTGGAGTATGCCTTCGACGACTTCGCCGTGGCCCAGATGGCGAAGGCCTTAGGCAGGGGCGGCGACTATGAGCTGCTGATGCGCCGCTCGGAGAACTGGCGCAACGTGATCAATCCCAAGACGGGCTACTGCGACGGCCGGCATGTGCCCCGGCAGCTGACGCGCAGGAAGAACGACGGCGGACGCTTCGAAGACAACACCGACTTCATCCACCGCAAGCCTTACATCACCGAGGGGGCCACCTGCCACTATACCTGGTACGTGCCTCACAATGTGGAGGGACTGGTGGAGCTGCTCGGCGGCAAGGACAGGTTCGAGGCCAAGCTCGACTCGATGTTCACCGAAGGCCGCTACTGGCACGGCAACGAGCCCTGCCACCAGATAGCCTATTTATACGATTTCATCGGGCGACGCGACAAGACGGTTGAGCGCGTGGCTCATATCCTCGACACGGAGTACAACGACTCGCCAGGCGGCCTCTCGGGCAACGACGACGCCGGACAGATGTCGGCCTGGTATCTCTTCTCATCGATGGGCTTCTACCCCGTCTGCCCGGCTTCCGACAGGTATATGCTCGCGGCACCGCGATTCCGGAAGGTGACGCTGAATCTGGAAGGCGGGCAACAGTTCGTCATTACGCCAGAGTCGCTGCCAAGGGACCGCAACTACATCACTCACGGCGAGATTACTGGAAGATAAGCGTCGTCAGACGTTCCTTGGCAAACAGCTCGTTGGCCACCTTCTGAAGGTCCTTGGACGTGATGGCGTCAATCTTGGCGAAGAGCGTGTCCAGGTCGCGCTCCTGGCCGTGGTGCAGGTAGCTGCGCCCGAAGTCGAGGGCGAACTGCTCGCGGTTGTCGCAGGCAATGGCTATCTGCCCCTTGATCTGTCGCTTGGCAGCTGTCAGCTGCGCCTGGGTGAGCGGTTTGTGCATCAGCTTGTCAAGCTCCTTGCGTACCAGTTGGCGGCACTTGTCGACATCGTGGTGGTCACAGCCGAAATACACGCTCCACAGGCCTCGGTCGGAATAGACAGCCATCGAACTCTCCACGGTGTACACCAGTCCGTAGCGCTCGCGCAGCGAGAGGCTCAGGCGGGCGTTCAGGCTCGGACCGCCGAGGATATTGTTGAGCAGGTAGAGCGCCGTGCGCAACGGATGGTTGTAGGGGTAGGCCTGCGTGCCTATCATCACGTGGGCCTGGTGCGTGCCGTGGTCGCGCGTAATCTCTCCTTTCGAGGAAGGAGACTCTTTCGAGGATGGAGGAGTGACCTGTGGCTGATTCTGCCCCTCGGCACTATTCTCCTTACTCTTTACTCCTTCCTCCTTCCTCGAAAAATCCTTCCTCGCTCCTCCCTCCTTCCTCGAAAGGAGATTGCAGAGACGCTTGAAGTCAACGTCGCCATAGGCGAAGAACACCATCTTCTCCGGGCGATAGTTGCGGCCTACGAAGCGCAGGGCATCATCGGTGGTGTAGGTGCGCAGCTGGTCGGCGTCGCCCAGGATGTTGTGGCCGAGCGGGTGGCCTTCGAAGAGGATGCTCTCGAACTCGTCGTAAATCAGCTCTGCCGGCGAGTCGTTGTAGCTCTCTATCTCATCGCAAATCACCTCCACCTCCTTGTCAATCTCCTCCTGGGGGTACTGGCTGTGGAACACGATGTCGGTGAGCAGGTCAACAGCCTGCTTGAAGTGCTCCTTGGCGATGGCGGCATAGTAGACGGTGTCCTCCTTGTTGGTGAAGGCGTTCAGCTCGCCGCCCACACCTTCGAGGGCGTTAATGATTTGCAGGGCGTTGCGCCGCTCTGTCCCCTTGAAGGTCATGTGCTCGCAGAAGTGGGCGATGCCCTCTTCCCCATCGTGCTCGTCGCGCGTGCCGGCAGCTATCTGGAAACCACAATAAATCACCTGCGAGGGCGACGGCAGGTGGATGACGCGGAGTCCGTTCCGCAATGTATAGGTGTTGTATTTCGTCATTTCGGCTGCAAAATTACGAAGAATAATTGATAAATGACAATTGGCAATTGACAATTTTGCACGGCGGCAGCAAATTCTTCATTCTCCATTCTTCATTCTTCGTTTTTATTTCGTAACTTTGCAACGGGATTCGATAAAGGTTATCATTCATGTACGAACAGATTCGGGAAGATACGCTCTTCATCATACTCTATTCAGGTGTGACGTTTATGGCCATGATGGCAAGCTGCTACCTGCTGCTGCGCCGGGCCAACGCCATCGCCCCCGACGTCACGCCGCCCTTGCGCCTGCGCCGGTGGACAGGTGCGTTCTTCGCCTCCATCGCCTTGAGCCATGCGTGGTATATGCCGATACTCTTCCTTCCCACAAGCGAAGATATAAAACTCTGCGACCTGACAGGCGGGCTGCTCGACTCCTTGACGTATTTCCCACTGGCGATAGCCGTAGTGTTCGCCATGCTGCAAGACCGCAGGCGACCGTTGTGGCCCATTGCCGTGATGATGGCGCCGATCATCGCAGGGAATGCGTGGAACCTGGCCACCCGCAGCTATGCCCTCCTGCCGATGCTGTACGGCTATTATCTGTTGATGTGCGTGGGCCTGATTCTATATATGATTCGCGCGTCGAGACAGTATGGGCGCTGGCTGCGCGACAACTTTTCCGACCTGGAGCACAAGGAGGTGTGGCAGAGTTTCGTGGTGCTGGCAGCCGTGCTGCTGATGTTCGCCATCTATGCGCTGGCCAACGAAAGCCGGACTTACGTTTACGCCATGCTGGTCGTCTGCACCGTGCTTATAGGCTATCTGCTGTGGCGGGTGGAGACGCTGAGCGACCTGAGCGACGCTGTTTCGAGGAAAGCCCGTACCTCCTCCCGCACCATTGCCGGCAACATCGGGCCTCTGCTGAAGCAGCACTGCGAGGAGCAGCAGCTCTATCTGCAATACGACATCTCGCTCGACCAGCTTGCCACACTGATCGGCATCAACCGCTCATACCTCAGCAAGCACTTCGCCTCGCAGGGCATCACCTACAATGCCTATATCAACGGGCTGCGCGTCCAGCATTTCGTGAAGCTCTACCGCGAGGCGGTGGCTACCCATCAGCCTGTTACCGCCCAGCAACTGGCCTTCCAGAGCGGCTTCCGCAACTACAACACGTTCAGTGCGGCCTTCAAGCGGATGATGGGAATGAACACGACGGAGTGGATGATGACCGTAAAATCGTAAAAACCATCCCAAAATCGTCAAAACCTACTGGTTGCCGGCCTGTTGACGATGGCGATTACAAGGGAATTGCCTATCTTTGCGCCAACAAATCCGAAACTAATAAGTTACTAAAATTATTGTATTCATGGAAAAAATGAAAAAGATGATGCTTGCCGCAACGCTCGTCTGTGGCTCAACAGCAGTGCTCACTTCGTGCACTAACAGCAACGACAACCCGGTACCTACGCCTCCCAAGGAAACGGGCGCCCCCGACTATTCCAAGGAGGCCTGCTGGTGGAAGATTCCGGAAATCACCAAGGAGTTTGACACTTTCTACATCTACTCGACCATCTACTTCGGCGCTAACGAGGGCGACCCTGACTACGCAACACTCGACAACCGCGAGATGCTGGACGGCATCAAGGTGGAGCACGCCATCAAGTCGAGCGTGTTCGAGGAATCCACCGACCTGTTTATCCCGCTCTACCGCCAGTCCAGCCTGAAGCATGCGGCAGCAGCCTTTATGGAGGACGGGCACATCGACAATGCCCTCATCGGAACACCCTACGGCGACATCTCCGCTGCGCTCGACTACTACTTCGAGCACTATAACCAGGGCCGTCCGTTCGTCATCGCCGGCCACAGCCAGGGTGCGGCCATCCTCCGTCTGTTGCTGAAGCGCTACTTCAAGGAGCATCCCGACCGCTACGAGCGCATGGTGGCCGCCTACGCCATCGGCTACTCCATCACGAAGGAGGACCTCGAGACCAACCCGCACATGAAGTTCGCCACCGGCGAGACCGACACGGGCGTCATCATCAGCTGGCACGCCGAAGGCCCGAAGAACGTGGAGGCTAACCTGCCGCTTCCGAACCTCATCATAGGAAAGGATGGCATCAGCATCAACCCGCTGAACTGGAGCCGCGACGACACGTATGCACCCGCCAGCATGAACCTCGGCTCAATCGTGATAACAGACGAGAAGACTTGCGCGACCGAGATCCGCGACATCGACGGTGACGCACAGGTGAATCTTGCCCGTGGCACCGTCATCACGAACGCCAAGGCCGAACCCAATGAGATGGCAGATGTTGCCGGACCTCAGTGTTACCACCAGGACGACTACTCCATCTTCTACAACAACATCAAGGCCAACGTGGCCAAGCGCATCGCTGCCTATAAGGAGAAACAATAAGCGCAGCAGAGGATTCACAAACCGCCCGAAAGCACGATTATGGCTTTCGGGCGGTTTCTATTCTTTGTTTAGTTTTCATCGAAATCTTCCCAAAACGCTTTGTTACGTCAGTATTATTTCGTACCTTTGCAGCCACATTATAAAATAGACTATGCGAAAAGTAATCGGAATTGGCGAGACAGTTCTCGACATCATCTTCAAGAACGACCAGCCCATGAGTGCCGTGCCGGGCGGGTCGGTGTTCAACGGCATCATCTCACTCGGACGCTCCGGCGTGCCCGCCACCTTCATCAGCGAGACGGGCAACGACCGCGTGGGCCAGCGCATCGTGTCCTTCCTGAAGGACAATGGCGTCAATGCCGACAAGATCAATATCTACCCGGACTCCAAGTCGCCCATATCGCTGGCTTTCCTCAACGAGCAGAACGATGCGGAATACATCTTTTATAAAGACCATCCCCGCGACCGCCTCGACTTCGACTACCCCGACGTCCAGGCCAATGACATCGTGATGTTCGGCTCGTTCTATGCCGTCAACCCCGTCATACGGCCCCAGGTGCAGGGATTCCTCGACTATGCCCGTAACCGGGGCGCCATCCTCTACTACGACGTCAACTTCCGCTCGTCGCATAAGAACGACGTGATGCGCATCACGCCCAACCTGCTGGAGAACTTCGAGCTGGCCGACATCGTGCGCGGCTCACGGGAGGACTTCGAGGCCCTCTTCCGCAAGTCGGACGCCCAGGCGGTCTATCGCTCACAGATAGCCTTCTACACCAAGAACTTCATCTACACCCAGGGGGCTGCAGAGGTGGAGTTGCGCGGCGAGGGCAGCATTGCCAGACAGTATGCCGTGAAGCCGACAGAGACGGTGAGCACCATCGGTGCGGGCGACAACTTCAACGCCGGCTTCGTCTACGGGCTGATCAAGCATGGCATCACCCGCGAGATGATCGAGCAAGGCATCACCGAGCAGCAGTGGGATGCCATCATCGCTGAGGCCCAGCAGTTCTCGGCCAACGTGTGCCAGAGCATCAGCAACAGCGTAGACCAGTCGTTTGCCGACGAGAAGAAGCGTGAACTGGAGGCAAGTCTGAAGGAATTGGAAGCGAAACAATAAATAAATATGAATATGATTAGTGATACCATTAAGTACATCGGTGTCGACGACCTCGACATCGATCTGTTTGAGAGTCAGTATGTGGTGCCCGAGGGCATGAGTTATAACTCCTATCTCATCGACGATGAGAAGATTGCGGTGCTGGATACTGCCGACCGCCGTAAGGGCGAGGAGTGGAAGGCCAACCTGCAGGCAGCACTCAACGGTCGCCAGCCCGACTATCTGGTGGCCCACCACATGGAGCCCGACCATGCCGCGCTCATTGCCTGGATGCTGGAAACCTATCCCGGCCTGCAACTCGTATGCAGCGCCGCAGCAGTAAAAATGCTGCCCAACTTCTTCGAGGGCTTCAATTTCGAGGGCCGCGTCATCACCGTCAAGGAGGGCGACACGCTCAGCCTCGGCCAGCACACGCTGCAGTTCATCGCTGCGCCGATGGTACACTGGCCGGAAGTGATCATGAGTTACGACAGCCTGGACAAGGTGGTGTTCTCTGCCGATGGATTCGGCAAATTCGGCGCATTGGTGAACGAGACCGACGACTGGGCCTGTGAGGCTCGCCGCTACTATTTCAACATCTGCGGCAAGTATGGCATGCAGGTGCAGGCCGTGATGAAGAAACTCTCCGGGCTCGACGTCGAGGCCATCTGTCCGCTGCACGGTCCGGTGCTCAAGGGTGAGCCGCTGGCTGCTGCCATTAAACTCTATGACACGTGGAGCAAGTACGAGCCTGAGAGTGAGGGCGTGCTGATTGCCTACGCCAGCATTCACGGCGGAACGGCTGCCGCTGCCGAGCGTATGGCCGAGATACTGCGCCAGAAGGGTGCCGCCAAGGTCGTGGTCAGCGATCTGAGTCGCGACGATATGGCCGAGGTCATCGAGGACGCTTTCCGCTATCCCACTATCGTCGTGGCTGCATCGAGTTACGATGCGGGCGTGTTCCCCGTGATGCACGACTTCCTCTACCACCTGCAGATCAAGAACTATCAGAAGCGTCGCTTCGGCATCATCGAGAACGGCAGTTGGGCACCAGCGGCCGGCAAGACGATGCGCGCGATGATTGAGGCCCTGAAGGACTGTGAGATTGTGGAGCCGATGGTCACCATCCGCTCCCGCATGAAGGCTGCCGACGAGCCGCTGCTGGAGCAGTTGGCCGACAGCCTCCTGTCATAACACGGGGACGGTTCTTTTGTTAGCGAATCGCGATTCGCTAACAAAAGAACCGTCCCCCTGTTATCCCAGCAGCGCCTGAAGCTCGTCGAGGGAATCGGCCACCTGGATGTAGGTGCGCCAGGCCTTGCGCGTCACGCCCTTGGTATGCAGGTCGTCGAGCATGGCAACCAGCGAATCCCAGAAGCCCTTCATATTGTAGAGGATGACAGGCTTCTGGTGATAGCCAATGGTGGCCGAGGCGGCCACGGTGAAGATCTCGTCGAGCGTGCCGATGCCGCCGGGCAGGGCGATGAACACGTCGCTCTGGTCCATCATCAACTGCTTGCGGTCGCTCAGGTTGTCGCATGGTATCTCCACGTCGACATAGTCGCTCGTGCGCCCCGACTTCTCCACCAGCATCGGCACCACGCCGATGGTCTGGCCCCCGGCTTCCTTCACGGCCTTGGCCAGACACTCCATCAGCCCGCAGTTAACGCCTCCGTACACGATGCTGTGGCCCTCGCCGGCCGCCCATCTGCCCAGCTCCCTCGTCAGCTCAAAGAAGTCATGGTCAATCTGCTGATTAGCAGAGCAAAATACACATATCTTCATATCCTTTCATTCAAGTATAACATAGGTTCTTTTGTTAGCGTGATGCGCTAACAAAAGAACCGTTCTCATATTACTTATTGGCGTCTGATTACCTTTCTGTTGTTCTGGATGATGATGCCCCGCGTCTCGCTGGTGGCGGGAGTGCCGCTGAGGGTGTAAGCCCTTTCGTCGGCGCCCTCGCTGCTCCTCACCTGGCGCACACTGGTCGGGCCGCTTGTCTTCTCGGCAAATTCCTTCCGGGCTGCGGCCAGCTCCTCACGAAAGCGCTCGCAGCCCTGCAGCTTGGCATAGAGCACCGAGGCAGCCAGGCGCCCGGCATCCACGTCGCTCTGCCAGTGATAGCCGGCTATCACGCGGCTCTGGCCGTACTCGTAGCCTCTGGCCAGCAGCGTGTCGGCCTTGGCGGGGTTGATGTCGGAGAAGAGCAGGGCCATCGTCCATCCCAGCACGGTGTGGCCGGAGGGATAGGAGCCGTTGGTGCGGTGCGCCTCCTCCTGCTCCGGCACGAGGGTGGGCTCGTTGTAGTACATGAAGGGGCGCCAGCGCATATACTTCTGCTTGGCGCGGTCGCTGATGCTGTCGCACGAGGCCCCCACGTTCTGGACGACGGTGTAGAGGGCGGGCGTGTCCTCCTTCGTGATCATCAGTCCCAGGATGGGGCAGTACTCCTGGATGATGGTGCCCATGCCGTACTCGGCATCGCGGATGGCCATGGCGGCGCGCTCCTCGTTCTGCCGCTGGAGCTTGCCCCAGAGGTACTGCGTCTGGTCGGCCACAAATCGCGATGACTCGAAGGCTGGGGGAGGCGGCAGGAAGTTGGACATGTCGGGCAGCTCGGCCTTGGTGAGATACGCTTTTCCGTTCTTCTCGTCTTGTGCCGCGAAAGCTGTTGCTACGCCGCCTACCGTCAGGATGGCGGCGAGCATCCATTTACTGATTCTTTTCATCATACATTCTCGTTGCTAAATAGATTAAAACTGTTATGCTTATTTGTTCAACGATGCAAAATTAAACAAAAAAGATGAAACAGCAAAAGAATCCTGCAAGAATCTCCATCCTGGCATTATGACGCACAGACTGAAATTATTCCCGGAAAGCGTGCAGAATACCAATTATTTTTTGTATCTTTGCCGACAAGATGAAGACATTTGAAGAATTAGGCGTCAGGGCGGACATCCGCCGCGCCATCGAGGAGTTAGGCTTCGTGCAGCCGATGCCGGTGCAGGAGCAAGTGATACCACACCTGTTGTCGCCTGAGGGCGGCGATGTGATAGCCCTCGCCCAGACGGGCACGGGCAAGACGGCGGCCTTCGGCATCCCCCTGCTGGAGCGGATAGACACCAGCCACCGTGAGACGCAGGCCCTGGTGCTCTCGCCCACCCGCGAGCTATGCCTGCAGATAACGGACGACATCCGCGACTTCGGCAAGTACATCGACGGACTGCACATCGAGGCCGTCTACGGCGGGGCTGCCATCGAGCCACAGATGCGGGCCCTGAGGAAAGGCGTGCAGATCATCGTGGCCACGCCCGGACGACTGGTCGACCTGATGCACCGTGGCTTCGTCCGTCTGGAACGGGTGACGAACATCGTGCTCGACGAGGCCGACGAGATGCTCAACATGGGATTCTCGGAGAGCATCAACGAGGTGTTTGAGTCGCTGCCGGCGGAGCACCACACGCTGATGTTCTCGGCCACGATGAGCCGCGAGGTGGAGCGCGTGGCCCGTCAGTATCTGCACGACTACGAGGAGATCGTCGTCGGCTCGCGCAACGAGGGAGCCGAGAACGTGAACCACATCTACTATATGGTGAACGCCAAGGACAAGTACCTCGCCCTGAAGCGCATCGTAGACTACTACCCCCGCATCTTCGCCATCATCTTTTGCCGGACAAAGGTAGAGACGCAGGAGGTGGCCGACAAACTGATACGCGACGGCTACAACGCCGAGTCGCTGCATGGCGACCTCTCGCAGCCCCAGCGCGACCTGACGATGCAGAAATTCCGCCAGCACCTGACGCAGCTGCTCGTGGCGACCGACGTGGCCGCCCGAGGCCTCGACGTGGACGACCTGACGCACGTCATCAACTTCGGACTGCCCGACGACATCGAGAACTACACCCACCGTTCGGGTCGAACTGGCCGTGCCGGCAAGAAGGGCACCTCCATCTCCATCGTCCACAGCCGGGAGAAGCACAAGATTCGCAGCATCGAGAAGGAGATAGGCAAGCAGTTCGTGCAGGCAGAAATACCGTCGGCTGAGGAGATTTGCAAGAAACAGCTCTATAAGGTGATGGACCAGATTGTGAAGACCGATGTCGACGACGAGGAGATCGCCCCCTTCATGCAGGACATCAACCGCTACTTCGAATATATCGACAAGGAGGAGCTCATCAAGAAGATTGTATCCTTAGAGTTCGGAAAGTTCCTCGCCTACTATGCCGATGCCCCCGAACTCACCCCGGTCACTCCCGAAAAATCCGGGAAACCCGGGAAATCCGGAATGTCCGGCTCCCCCCAGACCGACCGTCAGAAACTACAGAACAAGGCCCAGAAGGGCTACCGCCGCCTGTTCATCAACCTGGGCCGCCGCGACGGCTTCTACCCCGGCGTGCTGATGCAGCTGCTCAACCGCTTCGTGGGTGGCCGGCAGGAGGTGGGCCATATCGACCTGCTCGACACCATCAGCTACTTCGAGGTGCCCGAGCGCGATGCCAAGAAGGTGATGCTCCAGCTGACGGGCATCCGCCACAAGGGCCGCCAGGTGCGCTGCAATGATGCCGACGAAGGCCCCGCCGCCGGCAAGCCCGGAAAGCCCGGAATATCCGGAAAACCCGGAAAACCCGGGAAGCCCGGAAAGCCCGGCTCCCCCCGAAAGCCCGCCGCCCCCCACCCCAAAGACGACTGGCGCAGCCTGATGAGCAAGGTCCCCCGCGACCTGCGCGGCCCCGAGCCCGACTTCAGCGAAGAGGGCTGGGCCATGCGCAAGCCAAGGAAGAAAAAATAGCAACAACGAATTTCACGAATGATACGAATTAAAGCCCTCTATAACCTGAGAGCAAAAGCATTCGTATCATTCGTGAAATTCGTTGTCGATTAATACGGCGAGATATTGTTCAGCTCGCCGATCTTACCCTCCACCACCGGCGTGGTCATCAGCCGGCGTAGGTCGTCGAGCGTGATGCGGGTCTTCGGCGCAAAGTCTGCCGAGGTCATATACTCCAGCACGCTGCGGTAGAAGGCGCGGCCCTCGGGATAGCTGGTGGCACTCTCCAGGTCGGCCATTGCCACGAGCAGCTTGCCCCGGCCGATGGCGAATTCGAAGATAAGCCCCAGCTTGTGGTTGCGCTCGATATTGTCGATCACCTGCACGATGGGGCGATAGCCGGGAGCCGTGTTGTCGAGCTTCATCGGATAGCTGGCCTTGATGACGGGAAACCACTGCCAGTTGGTGTGCATCTGCGTGGGGAAGCCCCGGAAGATGGGGTGCTGCGGGTCGCAGAGGATGCCCAGGGTGCCGGGCGACACGCTCTTCTTGTTGTTCTCCGAGATGGTCTTGAACATACGGTAGTTCCAGTAGTCGGTCTGGAAGAGTCCGCCGACGGTAAGACTTGCGGGGATGCCCTGTCCCTGCTGTCCTGCCTTCAGCGTGTCGGGCATGAGCAGCACGCTCCGTCCGTTCTCCAGTTGCCGGGCTATCTGGTCTGTCAGCTGGTTGGTCACGATGACCTGACTTTCGAGTTTGCTCAGGTCGCTCCACGACGGGTAGACCCACAGGTCGTAGGTGTTGTGATAGGGCACGCCGTAGTACTCCGTATCGTCGATGCAGAGCGAGAGTTGCAGTTGCGTAGGCTTGTCGTAGGCCGAGAGGTCGATATTGAGCGGGCCTACGTTGAGGAGTCCTTCGCCGCCAGGCACGGTCATCGTTCCCTTCTGACCGCCTAGCTCCCATCGCAGGGTCTTGCCGCTGAGCGAAGCCCCGCCGTAGTTGGCCACCTGGATGAAGGCCTTAACGCCCTCCGTATTGGTGAAGCAGAAGCGGTCGGCGATGAACAGCGGCACCACCGGGGCGCACCACTCTCTCCACTCGCGCTCCGTGCAGAGGCCCTTGGGGTCCATGAAGGCATCGAGGATGCCCACGTAGGCAGAGCCCTGTCCGGGATAGTCCTGCAGGTCGAGCAGCTGGAAGCCTGCCATGTTCTTGGTGCGCAGGTCCATCTCGATGTCTTGCTTGTAGAGTTGCAGCGACCAGAGTCCGCTGGCCTGGTGGAAGTCCTTCGCCTGGTCGAGCATGCCGGCCTTCTCGAGCCGCGAGCGGAACACCTCCATATTATAAGGATAGAGCGTGCCCGTGTACTTCTTGATTTCATCGTAGTCGGGATAGGTCTGGAACTGCGCCGTCTCATGCGAGATGACGGGCACGGCCTTTGTCCACGGCTCGCCCTCGGGGAAGGCCAGCCGGCAGCCCTCCTCGAAGTTCATCGTCGTGTTGGGGTAGAAGTGGTTGATCATGCCTCCGTCGGCAGCGTCGGCGAAGGAGAAGGAGCCTCGGGTGTGGGTGCCGTAGTTGCCCCACCCCTCGCCGCCCACGCGGCAGGTGGTGAAGTAGTCCATGCCTTTCTTCACGCCCTGATAGCCCAGGTAGTAGTTGGAGCCGAAGGTATAGACCTTGTCGGGGGCTATGCGCCGGAAATCAGCGATGAAATCGGCCATTTTGTCAATCGACCCCCACAGCTCGTTGCCCAGTGCGAACATACGGAAGGAGGGGTGGTGGCCATACCAGCGCAGGATGTTTTCTCCCTCCTTGTGGAGGAACGCCATCAGCACCGTGTCCTTGGCATTGAAGTCGCCCCAGAAGGGCAGTTCGGGCTGCAGCACGATGCCCAGCTCGTCGGCAGCCACGAAGGCAGCCTCCGGCGGGCACCAGCTGTGGAATCGCACGTGGTTCAGCCCGTAGGCGGCACAGGTGCCGAGGTAGTCCTTCCATGAAGCCACATCCATCGCCACGTGGCCTGTCAGCGGCCACACGCAGGCGTCGTGCTTGCCTCGGAGGAAGATTTTGTGGCCGTTGGCATAGAAGTGCTGGCCCTCGATGTGGAAGTCGCGGAAGATGGGGGAGATGGGGGCTGTAGACTGCGGAAATACCGCAGTATACGGGACGGGGGAGAGCTCGATGCGACCGATGATGCCGTTCCAGTTGGTCTGGGTGTCCTCGGTGTAGGCGTGGCTGTTGGCATAGATCTGCTCGGGGATGCCGCTGCCGTTATCAACCATGATGGCCAACAGGTGAGTGCCGGGGGTGAGCTGCTTCGACAGCTCGAACACCTGGGGCGTGGAGATGTCGTTGCTACTGCCGGCGGGCTGTCCGTCGACGTATATCTCAGTGGGCTTGGTGCGCTCCAGCATCAGGTACACCTTCTTTCCTTTCCAGGCGGCGGGTATCTCCACCGCGCGGCGATACCAGGCCCGGCCCTTGTACGACCAGACGCGCGACAGGTGGGTAGTCTCCTCCGTCCGCCCGATGAAATCGCCCTTTTTGTTCGTGTCGGTCGTGCCGGGCAGCTGTACCGTCTCCGTCATCTCGTCGCCGGGTTTCACCATTCCTTCCCGATCGAGGGCGAACTGCCACGTGCCGCTCAGGTCGATGGCTTTCGGCTGCCCCTCTGCCTGCAGGTGCAGACAGAGGGCGGCCATGATCAGTATAGTAGTTAGTTTCTTCATAGCCTGATGATTGTTTTTTACTTTGCTCCGATTTCCTTAATCAATCGGTCGGCCTTACCCCACGCCTCCATCATGTAGAGCACGTAGCGGATGTCGACGCCGATACAGCGGGCCAGCTGCGAGTCGAAGAAGATGTCGCTCGACAGGGAGTCCCAGTTGCCGTCGAAGGCCAGTCCGATAAGTTCGCCCTTGCCATTAAACATCGGTGAGCCGCTGTTGCCGCCGGTGATGTCGTTGTTCGACAGGAAGCAGAGGTGCAGCTTGCCGGTGGTCTTGTCGGTGTACTTGCCGAAGTCCTGCTTCGAGAGCAGTTCCTTCATGATGGGCTCGGCCTCGTAGTCGATGACGCCACGCTCGCCCTGTTCCATCTTCCTGACGATGCTGCTGGCCTCGGTGTAGTAGCCCGAAGGCTGCCCGGCGAGCAGATACTCACCCACCTGACCGTATGAGAGGCGCATGGTGAAGTTGGCATCCGAGTAGTTGGGCATGTCCTCCTCCATGCGCAGCTTGGCGGCACAGAGGTAGCGCTCCTGCTCGGCGATGCTGTCGTAGGTGGCCTCCAGGTCAGCGCGTATGTCGGCCTGCACGGCGATGAGGCTCTCGCCGTACCTCACGCCCGGGTCCTTGTGATAGCTCTTCTTGTTGATGTAGATCTTCTTGTCGCTCTTCATCAGCATCGACTTCTTGTAGAGATGGTCCACGAACTTCTGGTAGTCGCCGCCGAAGTCGTGGTCGATGAGGTTGTAGAAGTCGGGCTGGTACTTGATCTCCACCTTCTCGCGGTAGTGCTTCAGCAGGGCGGCGATCATCTCGCGATCGGTGTCGTAGTCCCACGTGTCGCTGTTGTCCTTGAACTCGATGTACTGCTTCTTGGGCTTCTTGGGGTCGCCATTGACGATGACACCGCTCTGCACACGGAGGGCACGGCGGGTCATCTCGTCAGTGCCGCGACGACCGAATGTCTCGCTATAGTAGGTCAGGGCACGCATGGCGGCGAATCGCTTCTGGTAGAGTCGGTCGAGCAGCGCGAAGTCGAGCTTGTCCTTCAGATAGCCCGTAGAGTCCTGCCAGTGACGTATCTGCTGTTCGAAGGCCGCTTTCTGCCGGATGAGTCCGATGGAGTCGATGCACTTGTTCATGCCGATGGAGTTCTTCCAGTAGTTGGAGCTCTGGGCATACTTGGAGTCGTACTTGATGCGCACGGCCTCCGAGGCTCGCATGTGGCGCAGCATCACCGCCTGCTTCACCTCGCGGGTCTGATACATCGGCGTGTTCTGGGCGTCGCGTCGCTCACGGATGCCGTAGCTCGACAGGTAGCGGCTGGTACTGCCCGGATAGCCGATGGTCATCGAGAAGGAGCCCGGCACGTAGCCCTGCAGCGACACGGGTGCCCACTTCTTCGGCTTCATCGGCACGTTGTCCTTCGAATACTTTGCCGGGCCGCCGGTCTTCGGGTCTACATAGATACGGAACACGGAGAAGTCGCACGTCTGGCGCGGCCACATCCAGTTGTCTGTCTCGCCGCCGAACTTACCCATCGACTTGGGCAGTGCGAACACCAGTCGCACGTCGGGGTAGTCGCGGTAGGTGGTCAGGTAGTACTTGTTGCCCTCGTAGAAGGGTTTGATTTCCACGCGGAGCGTCGAGTCCTGCTTCTCGATGTCCTTGAGCATGGCGTTCTCCAAGGAGTCGAGGAAGGTATACTGCCTGTCGCTGTTCATCTGGTTGATGCCCAGCGAGTCGAGCATGAGGGTGATGTCCTTCTGCTCCACCATGAAGCTCACGAAGAGGCCCTTGTTGGGCAGTTCCTCCTCGTAGCTGTTGGACACGAAGCCGTTGAGCATATAGTCGTGCTCCACGGTGGAGTGGCTTCTGATGGCCTCGAAGCCGCAGTGGTGATTGGTAAACACGAGGCCGTCGGGCGACACGACGACACCCGAGCAGAAGCCTCCGAAATTCACCACGCAGTTCTTCACGGCATCGTCGCCTTCGTAGAGGGCCCCGTAGGGCAGTTCGTAGTTCTCCTGCTTCATCGTCTCGTATACGGCGTTGGGCAGGTTGTAGAGGGTCCACATGCCTTCGTCGGCGCTGGCTGGCTGGGGCAGCAGGGCTGTGAGGCAGAGGGCTGATAATAAGATTTTCTTCATAATGCGTATATATTTTTGGTAATATTTGCGGGGGGGGCCGGGCTTTCCGGATTTTCCGGGCTTTCCGGATATTCCGGGGTTTCCGGATATTCCGGGGTTTCCGGGTTATGGTTCTACGCCGGCTTCCCTGAGCAGGGCCTTCAGGCGCTCATTCTCCTGGCGGAGGGCGGCGATTTCCTTTTCCTGGCGGGCGATGATTTCCTTTTGGGTGGCTCTTTGCTCCAGACGGGCTGCCGTCATTCGCTCTTTGATACCGCCCTCTGTAGTAAATTCCCGGTCTTTTTTCTCGATATACTTAGTAAGTGCCGAGTCAATCTGATGGCATAGGCAGATGGCCATATTCGCCAGCTCCTCGTCGTTCATTTTCGAGAGGAAAGGCTTATAGTATTCATACTTGCTATTGCTTTTACAGAAATTGTGCAAGTCCTTGAAACGCGGACTTCGCCCATGCCACTCCTCCAAGCCCCTCCGTTTCAGATAGTCGAGGAAGTCTTCCAGCAGTTCCTTGTTGCTGCCACGGGCCACGCCAAGTAGGCGTAGCTCTATTTCTGTAGAGGTCTGCCCGTCGCTGCTCCCCTCGGCTATGTTCTGCTTGATGCTGCGTGCGCTCTGCACCATCTGGTCTACTGTCCGGTCGCCATATTTCGGAAGATACTTCTGGCAGAAAGTCTGGGTCAGCTGATAGAGCACATCACTGCGCTGGTAGAAGCGCAGTTCGGTATATACCACCGGTTTGCGCAGCACACTGGCGACACCGTCGTCGTAATGGTTGATAGGGATATTCTTTTTCTCAGGCATGGCAGATATTTTTATAGGGGTTATGCTTTGGGGGATGGGGCGGATTGCCCGGATTGCCCGGATTGTCCGGGATTTCCGGATTTTCCGGATTGTCCGGGGTTCCGGGCTCTGAAATAGCGGCCTACGACGGGCAGCTGGCTCAGGGGCAGGTCGCGGCGGATGATGACCGCCAGGAAGAGCAGGATGAGCAGCGTGTTCACCGCCAGCGAGGGCCACAGGCCCCAGGCGCGGGCGTAGCGCATGGTGATATAGGCCCATACGGCGAGGAAGAGGTATAGTCCGATGTCCTTCAGCGGATAGTTGATGGGATAGTGGCGCTGGCCCACGACATACGAGGCGACCATCGCCACGCCGTAGCCCGCGAAGCCGCCCCAGGCACAGGCCATGTAGCCGTACTTGGGCACAAAGAGGATGTTCACCGCCAGTAGCACCGCACAGCCAAGTCCCGAGAACCAGGCTCCCCAGATGGTGCGGTCGATGAGCTTATACCAGAACGACAGGTTGAAGTAGACACCCATCATGATCTCTGCCGCCATGACGATGGGCACCACCTTCAGCCCCACCCAGTACTCCGGTCGCCTGAGGATGTATTTCAGTATGTCGAGATAGCCCACCACCATGAGGAATGCCAGCAGGGTGAAGATGATGAAGTACTTCATCGCCTGGGCATACATCTCGTGCTGCCCCTTGTCCTTCACGCCGGCAAACACGATAGGCTCGTAGGCGAAGCGGAAGGCCTGGGTGATCATGGCCATGATCATGGCTATCTTCGAGCAGGCCCCGTAGATGCCCAGCTGCTCCAGCCCGTCGCTGCCCTCATAGAGATAGGGGAAGAGCATCTTGTCGGCCGTCTGGTTCAGGATGCCGGCGATGCCCAGCACGAGAATGGGCCACGAGTAATTCAGCATCCGTCGCAGCAGCGCCTTGTCGAATGTATAGCGGAAGCCCGTCAGCTCCTTGACGAGGCACAGGGCGAGCATCGCGGTGCAGACGAAGTTGATATAGAAGGCGTAGCCCACGTCCTTGCCGTCCATCCAGGCGAAGTAGGCGACGTTGAGCAGGATGCTCACCACGATGTTCAGCAGCTTCAGCGCAGCAAACTTGATGGCCTTCTTCTGCTGGCGCAGGTAGGCGAAGGGGATGCACAGGAAGGCATCGATGGCCACGGTGACAGCCATCACCCCGACATACGACGGATGGTCGCCGTAGCCCATCACCTCGCTCAGCGGACGCAGGAACAGCAGCACCAGCGTGGCAAACGCCAGCGACACGGTGCCCACGGCCAGGAGCGTCGTCGAGTAGACCGTCTGCGAGTCCTCGTGGGTCTTGTTGGTGAAGCGGAAGTAGGTGGTCTCCATGCCGAACGTCAGCAGCACCAGTATCAGGGCCACGTAGGCATACATATTGGTGATGATGCCGTAGCCGCCCGAGGCTGCCGACAGCTGCGCCGTGTACAGCGGCATCAGCAGATAGTTGAGGAAACGCCCCACGATGCTCGACAGGCCGTAGATGACGGTATCCTTTGCAATGGCTTTCAGCTTGCTCATATTTTTTTCTTTTTTCTTTTTTCCGGGGTTTCCGGGATTTCCGGATATTCCGGGTTTTCCGGATTATCCGGATTATCCGAAGAACATATAGGCGATGGCGATGGCTGCGATGATGCCTGCCAGGTCGGCCAGCAGGCCGCAGGTGACGGCGTGGCGCGTCTTGACGATACCCACGCTGCCGAAGTAGACAGCCAGGATATAGAACGTGGTGTCCGTGGAGCCTTGGAAGATACAGCTCAGCCGACCCACGAACGAGTCGGCACCGTAGGTGGTCATGGCATCTACCATCATGCCGCGCGCCCCACTGCCCGAGAGGGGTTTCATCAGGGCCGTGGGCAGGGCTCCCACAAAGTCGGTATTGCCGCCGCAGGCCTCTACGCCCCAGGCCACGCCGTCGATGAGCATGTCCATGGCCCCCGAGGCGCGGAACACGCCGATGCCCACCAGTATGGCCACCAGGTATGGGATGATGCGGACGGCCGTGGTGAAGCCGTCCTTGGCCCCCTCGATGAAGGCGTCGTAGACGTTCACCTTCTTACGGACACCGGCCAGGATGAAGGCGATGATGATCAGCATCAGCAGGATATTGGCCGACGTGGTGCTCACCTTGTTCATCAGCACCGAGTCGAGCTGGCCGAAGCCCCAGATGATGGCGGCCACCATCAGCGCGGCTCCGCCCAGGGTGAGCAGTATCGTGCGGTTCAGCAGGTTGATCTTCTGATAGAGGCTTGTGACCACGATGCCCGCCAGCGTGGAGAAGAAGGTGGCGAGCAGGATGGGTATGAACACGTCCGTTGGCTGGGCGGCCCCCATCTGCGAGCGATACACTAATATAGAAATAGGTATCAGCGTCAGGCCGCTCGTGTTGAGCACCAGGAACATGATCATCGGGTTCGAGGCCGTGTCCTTCTTCGCGTTCAGCTCCTGCAGCTGCTCCATGGCCTTCAGGCCCAGCGGCGTGGCGGCATTGTCGAGGCCGAGCATGTTGGCCGCGATGTTCATGAAGATACTGCCCGTCACGGGATGCCCCTTGGGGATGTCGGGGAACAGCTTTGAGAACACAGGGCTGAGCAGCCGTGCCAGCACGTTGACCACACCGCCTTTCTCGCCGATTTTCATAATGCCGAGCCAGAGGGCCAGCACGCCCGTCAAGCCCAGTGAGATCTCAAACGCGGTCTTCGACGAGGCGAACGTCGAGTCCATCATGGCCGGGAACACCTCATAGTCTCCCAGAAACACCAGTTTCACCAGCGCAATGACGAATGCGATGATGAAGAATGCAATCCAAATATAATTCAGTACCATAGTGCCTGCAAAGGTACAACATTCTCCGCATTCCACCAAAGGTTTCCAAACAAAAAAAGAGCGCCCACTCTCGTGGACGCCCCCTTAACATTAGTATTTTAGTATTTGATGTATTTACTTATACCAAGTATCCCACTGGCCACCGTTCTGCACATACTGCGAGAACTTCTTGTTGGTGTAGGTGTCGATGTTCTGACGCTCGGGAACGATGCCGAAGTCGGGACGCACGGCAATCTTACCAGTCGTCATGCCCGTAGGAGCATCAAGCGTGATCTCCTTCGACTTGTACTCGATGGTACCATCTTCTTTCTTCACCTCCACGATTTGAGTAGCAATCACGGGGATTTCACCCACCTTATAGGTCTTTGAAGGTTTGAAGCTATAGCTGCCGCTGCCCATTGTCCAGTACTGCGGACGGTTCGTATTCTTGGGCAGGCCGAATGCCTCATGCACCTCCACACCGTCGACGGTGATAGAGAACTCAGCACCGGTGTGTACGAGGGTAATGTTAGTGACGTTCTTGTCGGCATCGAGCTCGCAGTCGAACACTACGTCATTGAAGTCGAAGTCGTCAGCTGAGTAGCCGGCCATATCCTCGGCAATCACGCGGACAACATCCTTCGCAGGCTCCACTTCCTTGGGCTGGGCCTTCACCAGACGAACAATCCAGTCGAGATAAGAGCTGTTAGGCTGAACAATCATGTTTCCATTGATAACATTGTCAAGCTGCCATTCTTTTGTGCCCTCCTGACCAACAGTCCAAGTCTTAATAATGTTAGCACCTGCCGCATTATCCCAAACTTCAACATAGGCAGTCTTGCCCATCACCTGGTCAATACCTAAAGTCCTATCCCATGCGCCTTCAACATATCCCTGCCGAGGATCATTATTTTCATCACGGAACTTGATGACTGTCTTGCCAGGCATAGAACCTTCGAAGTCGAAGCATACATAATAGTAACCAGCATACTTGGCATCGATGTTTGCACCGTCAATGGCTATCCAGCGATCATGGTACTTGCTATCCTCAGAACCATTGTATGCGAAGTTGAATGTACCACCATTCTCTACAAGCGTGTTACCCTTCCAGTCCGTATTGTCACCACGGTTAAAATTGTTAATGTGCTCCCAGTCGCCGCTCAACACACCATCCGAGATGGTAGCAGACGACTGCATGGCAATCACCAGGTGATCCATGTGGGCACTGCCTACGATGCCGTTTCCTCCATCAGCATTACCGTATGTCTCCGTTCCACAGTGGACCTGCGTCACGAAATAGTTAACAAGCCCCGTGGGAGCTACCTTGGGCTTGTCGCTCAGATTGGTAACATAGTTCACAACGTCGGCTTCCTCAGTGGGACCGAGCGTAGGACAGTTCTCATACTTCTCCAGGTTTCCGTTCACGTCAATGTTGGCGCGTGTCATGGCACCGCGTGTCTCGCCTACGCCGAAGCCCCAGGTCTGGTTGGCAGCGGGCTGACCGAAGTTGTTGACGAATGACTCCTTGTACTTAGTCAATCTTGCCTCAAACTCGTTCTGTGCAATCTGCTCGGGATTGTACGAGTAGTTCTCGCTGTCCTTTGAACAGCTGGTGAAAGCAGCACACATAGCCACGGCTGCGACACCTGTCATCAAATACTTTTTCATCTTACTAACTTTTAATAATTACGGTTATTGATTATAATGATATATCGCTATTATTGTTCCCTTCTTCGGTAGATTTTGCAAAAGTACATAAAATAAGTGAAACGTGCAAGCTTTTCTTGGTTATTTTTGCTAAATTTAACACTTGCCGTCAAAATGGTATACGTTATGTCCCATTGGTGTCAATAAAAGGAAGGTTCCTGCCGATCAAAGGAAGGCTTCTGCCGATCAAAGGAAGGCTCCCGTCGTTCAAAGGAAGGCTTCTGTCCGGAAGCAGAAGGCTTCTGCTGTTCGGAGAAAGGCTCCTGTATGAGGGTCCAGGCTGTGGGACTGAGAGATAGTTTGGGGTATAGGATATGAGGGCTGTATCTTCAGTCCCCCGCATTCGGCGCATTTCCTATATATAGTAGCGAATGGCAGAAACAAGTGTTCCACCTGTACCATCTGCCACCCCGTGGTGTCAGATGGTACAGGTGGAACACTTGTTTCAGCTATACGCTATATATACGCGCGCGAGGCCGTCGACGGCTTACCACCATACCAGCGGACTGCCGTTCTGCACCCAGCTGCTGAAGTTGGGATATTTCTCGCTGATTCCCATGCGCTCAGGAACCCACTGGAATGAGGGAGCCACGCCGATCTTCGATGCGGGCTGCCCCTTGGCAGCTGTCAGCTCGTACCACTGACCGCCCTTGCGCACGTAGACGGGAATCTTGCTGGCATCCTCGCCGAAGTCGCCGTTGAGCGTGAAGGTCACTGTAGGCTTGGAGATGCTCAGACGATGGTTCGTGTTGACAATCGTGTTGACAGCCACGCCGAAGCGTCCGTGTACCTCGTAGTCTGTCCAGCTGGCCTCGTTGTTGGGATTGGGCACCACGCCAACCACCAGGGGCAGCGTACCGCCGGCAGCCTGCAGGGTGATCTTGGCACCGCCGGAAATCCACTCCACGTCGAACACCACGTCGTTGAAGTCGAGGTCGCTCTTGGCAGCCCTGCCCTCGTCGTCAACGTCGGTGATGCTCAGGTCCTCGGCAATCACGCGGATGTCGGCAGAGCTGTTGACGACGACTGTCTCCTGGGGTATCCTTTGTGCCTCGGTCAGTGTCACGATCCAGTCGCTGTAGTAGTTGTCGTATGAAGGCATTGGCTTAACCCAGTCCTTGAATGCAGAGCCCGACACGGGGTAATATCCCTGGCTGATGAGTTCCTCGTTCACCTTCTTCATGTTCAGCAGCACGCCATTGTTGTCCTTCCTCAAGAACGAGTCATCAATCTTTTTGAGGTCGCCGGAGTAGAAGTTGGTCTTAGCCGACAGAATCTTCAGGGGATTTCCTTCGGCATCCTTCATCACATTCTCAAAGCCTGCGGGGGTCGTCTTATCGTAGTTGCCATAGGGATGGGTGGCATCGGCAGCATGGGTAGGATCGACTTCAACCCACCTCACGATATTGTCATCGCCGAAATAGACGCCATCGTAACCCATGTTCAGGCCAGAGGTGTATGTCTGTATCTCGTCGGTGAAGATCTTGTCGCCCTCCTTGAGTGCCAAGTCGAAGCCCATGAACGAGCGGTTCCACTTGTCTACCACAGGATCGCCGGGGCTGTTATGTGCGTCTGCCCAGGCATCGATGGTGGCAGCACTGACCAGCGCCATCCGGTCATTGTGGTTGGGCTTGTCGTCCGATTCATTGCTGCTGCCCGTGTCGTGGTAGCCGAAGCAGGAGGTATCGTCGATATTCACCATCAGCATGATCTGGTCGCTTTGATACTGCGCGTTGTTTACGGTAAAGCCATTCTTGAGCACAGTACCGTTTGTGCTGCAGGTGCCGGCGTTGAAGTTGTTGATGTGCATCTCGCTCTGGCCCACGGTCAGCTGGTTCATGTTGACACTCGTATATGTAGAACCGTTGGCCGCAGTGACCACCTCAGTAGAATTCTCTCCAGGATCGGTTGCCCCTTTATATACCTGCTGCACGAAGAAGTGGCGGAAGTGGGGGTCTTTGTAGTCCAGATACGGATTGGCCTGGAAGTACATCTGCACGCGTAGCTTCTGGTTCTCCGTCAGAGGGTCGGGCACGAGCCATCCTCCAAAGTAATCACTGGGGTCGGCCCAATGGTTGGCATTGGCGTTGGCTCCACCATTGACATATTCGTGAGTGGCGGGGTACGTCTCGCCGGGGTTGCTACGCGTCCTGGTTCCTGTCATGTTCTTATAGCTGCGCACGCCGAATCCCCAGTCCTGCTCGGCGGCAGGCTGTCCGAAGGCATTGACGAAAGCCTTCTCGTAGGTGTCGATCACCTGGCTGCGTATGGCATTCTCGTCGAAGCCAGTGTCGTGCGTACAGGCAGTGAATGTGCAGCCCATTGCGAGGGCTGCCATTCCTGTTATCATATACTTCTTCATAATTACTGTTTGTCTTTTGAGGTTAATTACTTGATGACCACTTTCTTGCCATTGATAATATAGACGCCGCGAGTGGGATTGGTGACGCGCTGGCCGCGGAGGTTATAGATGACGTCGTCCTCGCCATACTGGGCCTTCACGCCCTCGATGGCTGTGGCGTCGCCATTCCAGTCGATCTCGATGAACTGCAGGCGTGCGCCGGCCGCCGTCGTCTCCAGGTATGCGTGTCCGCTCTGCACGGCAGCAGGCTGTGCGCCGGTCTCTGCGAACTTCACGCTGTGTCCGTTCTGCACAAGCACGTACTTGTTGTAGCCGCTCACGTTCTCTGTGGCGCCGAGCACGGCCTTCAGCAGGTTGTTGCTATAGGTAGTGCCACTGTCGGCGATGGGCACGCTGGTCGACGAGCCAACGAGGATAAGTCCCGTTCCGGCGGCCACGGTTCCCGTCACCTGCTCAAGGGTAGCGAAGCCGTTGCCTACCGACTTGACGATGAATGCCTTCACGTCGCTGACGTTGGTGAAGTCGAGGGCGTTGGTGCTGCTGAACGAGGCGTAGCCTGTAGAGCCCACTGTTACCGACTCATACTGAGTGGGGCGATAGAATCCTATATAGAGGGTGACGTCGGCCTCGGGCATGATGAAGTAGTAGACGGAGCTGCCGTTCTCGTCTCTCGAATAGTTGACGGCAGTGCCGGTGCTCGTAGAGATGTAGCTCACGTCGTAGCCGTTGTACGGTGTGACGTAGACGAGCTGCGTCTGTCCTACGGTGCCAGTCGATGAGTTGATGCTGACGTTACCCATGTTGCCGTCGTAGCTCAGGTTGATGTTGAAGTCGGTCTGAGCGGCGGGAATCTCCTTGAAGGTAGCAGCGATGGTGACGTTGGCGGCGGGCATGGTGAACTGGTAGTTGTTCACGTTGACGCGCTGGTTGTTGGCATCGGTCACGGTCAGTGCGTCGAGCATATAGCCTTCGGCGGGTGTCACGGTGATGGTCACCTGGTCGCCGTAGTGAACGGCCGTGGTCTTGTCGGCAGCGACGATGCCGTTGGTGGTCTCGCTGATGCTGACGGTATAGTCAACCTGCTTGAACACAGCGCCGATGACGACGTTGCCGGCCGGCATGGTGAACTTTCCGTCGGTGACTTCCACTGCCTCGTTGTTGGCATCGGTCACGGTGTAGTGGTCCAGCTCGTAGCCGGCGTTCGGCTGGTTGCTCAGTGTGACGGTGGCACCGGCTTCTGCCTGAGTGGCGTCGGCCCATACGGTACCGTTCTGCGAGTTGTTGTAGTTGCTGACGTAGTAGACCACGGCTTCAGCCTTCTTGAAGGTGATGTTGATGCTGACGTTGGAGGCCGAGATATAGAAAGTGTAGTTGCCCCAGTTCCGTACGTTGCCGTTGCCATCGGTGATAGTGACGGAAGCCACCTCGTAGCCCTCTACGGGCACCACGGTGAGCTGTATCACCTCGTTGCCGAGCGACTGCGTCTTGCTCAGCGTGGCCGTACCCTTCGTCTCGTCGTAGCTGAGGGTGATGTTGTAGTATTGGCTTGTAGAGCCCTCGATTGTGATGTCCCTGTCGGGCATCGTTTCGGGATAGTAGCCCCATCCTTTGAAGGCATAGCCCTCTTGCGGAGTGTATGTCTCCGGCACGATGGTTGTGCCGTACTCCACCTCTACCTTCTTCCATTCAGCACCGTCGACCGTGTAGGTGATGAAGTGCTTGTTGGTAGTAAACGTACCATTTACCTCCACGTCGTTGGCAGGCATGGTGAATGGCGTTACAAGATCCCATCCCGAGAAGGTCTTTCCAGCTTGGGTGGGCCATCCTTCCAGGTTGTAGAGCGTGGTGTTGTATTCCACTGCCACCCGCTTGATTTCCTCACCGTCCACCTTATATATAAGATAGTAGGAGTTGATGGTGAAGTTGGCGGTGATGGTCAGGTTTCTGTTCACGATGTTGTCAGTGGGAATGCCGCTCCATCCGTCAAAGGTGTAGCCAGTCTTGCTGGGCTCTGCGGGCATTGAGATGGTGCTGCCACCCGTGTATTCCTGCGTAGCGAAGGTCTCGCCGTCGACGGTGTAGGTCACGGTGTAGGTAGCAGGACCAGCAGGTGTACTGCTTCCAGAGGATATCAGTTCAATCTTGGTAATAGTTACATTGGTGCCGTTTATGAATGGAGGTAGTGGGTTGTTCTGCCAATCATAAATGATGAGATTCGAAATGTTAGAGCTAGTAAATTCCAAGTCTAAAACACCATTGGTGAAGATTTCTTCCCAGTTTTTCCAAATAGAGACAACACTATTGTTATAGTAATTGTTTACCCATACGCCCCTTGAACTTTCACTTGTATTTGTGACGTAGCCATAAACTCTAATCTTATCACCGGCTTGAATCTTGCTGGCTATTTCGTTTGAAATGGTTATCCTGTCACCATCCTGACTGTTCAGGGCGGTGGCGTCACCTTGCCAGATAATATCATCAGCCTTCACATTGTTAGCTCCCAAGAGCAGTGCCACTGCTACGAGAAGCATTCTGAAAATATTCTTTGTCTTCATATCTTTGTTCTCATTTAGGAGTTAAACATTAGTTGCGTACACGTATCAGCACTTCCTCGCCCTGGTAGCCGCCGGTGGTGGTGGTGCCGTCGTCGATGTAGCGATGAGCTGAGGTCGAAGTGGTGGTAGTGACCGGTGTCTGTATTTGCTGAGGCATCGGGTCGTAGCTGATATTGGTGAGCGAGGAAGCGTCTGTTTCCCCCGTCCAGAAGTTCTCACCCCTGCTGACGTAGCTGCCGAAGGCCTTGTAGGCATCGGCGATGTCGACGCGCTCAATCACCCAGGGCGTGCCTACCGGCACCTGGAACATGTGTGGCGCGTTGCCCTTCTGTGCCTCCAGCTTGAGTGTCTCGTAAGTGAACTTCACGTAGATGTCGATATCGCTGATGGCGCTGATGCCGTCGATGCGGTCGATGAAAATTGGTGGTACGGCCGACTTCCAGGGGTTCATGTATGCGCCGTCCTCGTTGAGGGCGGTGTTCACCAGCGTGCTGGTGCTCACGCCGAAGAGTCCGTGGATTTCCTGCCCGGCGACAGACAGTGGCAGCGTGCCGCCGGCAGCCAGGATGACGACTTTGGCATAGTAAACAGGATCTGAGACTGCCATTGTCCTGGAGCCATCGATTTCCACGCCGTTGGCCACCTCGTAGGTGATGGTGACATTCTCCTCCTTATAGATATAGGCATCGAACACGACGTCGTTGAAGTCGAGGTCGGTTCGGCTGATACGTCCGAGGTCCTCACAGAAGATGCGCCCGGAGTCCTCCAGCGAGGCCGTCGTGTAAGTCTCTGTAGTAAGGTACACGGGCGTTTGGTTGGTCTGCTCGCCGTTGTTGTCGATGGGGATGTTAATCTCCTCGGGGTCAACGGGCGTCGACTTGCCCACGCCCTTGACAATCTTCACAATCCAGTCATTATAGATGTAGTCGCGCTTGACGCCCTCGTTGCCGTTGGCCTCGCTGGCACGCCAGGACTCAAAGTCGAAGCCCACGTAGTAGTTGCCGTCGATCTCCTCCATGCGGAAGTTCTGGAACAGGCGGCCCTGGCCGTTGGAGTTGCTGAAGCCGAAGGCCTTCGTGCTACTGTTTACCATGAGCATGATGCCGTTATAGTCTTTGTTGTCGCCATGATTGAAGTTGTTGATGTGGTCGCCCTGTCCGTTGACCACGGCGTAGAGCCAGTTCATCTTGTCGGAACCCACAATGCCGGCCTGATTGGCAGAGTCGGTATAGGTGGCGACACCTTTGTACACCTGCTGCACAAAGAAGGTGTCCCAGTCGATGAGCGAGGTGTATTTCTCTTCGCCTCTTTGGTTGAATACTGCAAGGACTTTAGCCAACTCTGCACTCGTGATAGGTCCGGGCACGGTATAAGTGTCTGCCCACATGTTTCCTCTCGGATCAGCCTCACGCGTTTTGGTAGAACGTGTAGATACTGTCTTAAATCCCCAGTCATGGTCGGGGGCAATGGTTCCGAATTCTTCCTTAAACACCTTTTCATAGGTCTGTAGCTTGTTTTCTACAATGGAACCAGAGAAGTCTTCTTCGTGTGAACAGCTGGCCAGGCATCCACCGAGGACTAGAGCCAATGCTCCCTTAGTTAAATACTTCTTCATTGTCATAAGATTTTTAAAATTGTTACGTAACTTAATAAACTCTAATCGATTCGATGCTGCAAAGTTAATAAAAATCCGGGTAAGTCGTATCATTTTTTAAGTTAAATTCTGTAAAAGAGCGAAAAAAGTGCGCTTACTATGCAGATTATTTTGTAATTTTGGCCACAAAATAAATCAGAGAGAGAAATGAACAGAAAGCAGACCTTTGCCTTAGGCGTATTGATGGCAGCCGGCGTGTTGTCATTCTTGTCGTGTAAACGTAACGTGTTCGATGAGGAGAAGTATATAGAAATCGTCACCCAGCAGTCGCCCGTGGACAGCATCGAGGCTGGTCACAACTTCACCCTGGCCGCGAGCCATCAGATCAAGGTGACGGCCAACGTGGAGGCCGGAGCCAAATGGCTCCGCATCCTGACTGACAACCCCACCACAGGTCATGCCGCCACCATCCTGGGCGAGACCTACTGCGCTGACGGCGAGACGGTGTCGCTGACATTCTCCGCTCCCGTGAACCAGACGGCGTTCTATGCGGCACTGGTCGATGCCGACGAGATACACTACACCCTCAGGCAGTTCTCCGCGAGCGACAGCGAGATTGACTTCTCCGAACCGATGGTCGTCAGAGGGCGGCGCACGCGCATCCCCACGGTACAGACCTACAGCTACTGCTATGAGGACCAGCAGCCCGAGGCATCGGAGTACAGCTACAACGACCTGGTGCTGAGGATGTCGTACCAGCGTACTGGCGAGAAGGAGATCAGCCTGACGGTGAGCCTGGCAGCCGTCGGCACGACGAAGAAGCTGGCGGCAGCCATCCGCCTGCCAGGCATCCCTAAGACAGCCATCGACAGCATCGCCACCGAAGGCGAGCGGAAAGGGCGCGGCGAGGACTTCGACCGCAACTACGACCCGCTGGGCACGGAGTACCTCACGCAGGAGGGCCTACTGATGCGTGCCAACACGAGCGGCGAGGCCGTGGTGCGCCTGTTCGAGGATGCCCACTGGGCCATCGACCCCTCGCTGACCGTCGACCACGGCATGATGACGCGCAAGCGCTACAACGTGGCGCCCACCCCCGGCGACGACTACGAGCTGGTGACGCCGCGCACCATCGTCTACCATATCTATTTTAACGACGACGCTGCCCTCAACAGCTTCCGGCTCGACGCCATCGACCCCTTTGTGGTCTACGGCTACAATGGTGCTCTATGGGAAATCCACCTCTACCCCTTCCAGGGCACACAGGTGTTCTACGAATACAATCTGGTGAAGTCGGTCAAGCTGCTGCCGTGGGCCATCATGGTGCCCAAGGGCGACTTCCGCTATCCGCGCACCGGCTACGAGATAGGCTACTACAAGAACGGCGCCCTCTTCGGCACCTACATGACCGTGGGCCACTCCTTCGGCGAGTGGGTGGTAGACCACACGGCCAGCACCGACTGGTACGACTATCCCACACTGAACATGGCTTTCTGACGAAGCTATGCGGCTACTACTGACTCACCTACTCATACTGCTATCGGTCCCGCTCTGGGCACAGCGGGCGGATTTCGAAGCACGCTACAGGCAGATCGACGAGGCCATAGCCGAGTCGCCGCGCTACGTGGCGCAGCGGGAGGCCAGGATCAGTGCTGCCCGGCAGGCCTTCAAGCAGGCCGCTGGCCAGCAGAAGTATGAGGAGGGCCTGCGGCTCTACGAGCTGTACCGCCCGTTTGTGAGCGACTCGGCCATCTTTTTCCTCAACCAGTGCATCGCCCTGGCCAAGCAGACGGGCGACATGGCGGCTATTGTCAAGTGCAAGTCGCTGCTGGCCATCAGGTGCTCGAATATCGGACTCTACGACGAGGCCCTGAGCATCCTCGACAGCTTAAAGCCCCACCTCTCAACTCCCACCTCCCAACTCCCCCTGGGCATCTACTACGAAGCATATAATAATGTATATGGCGAGCTGGCCTACTACACCCGCCTCGACGACATGCGCACCCTGTACCAGCAGAAGGAGCAGGAGTACAAACGGCTGATGTTCGAGCATCTGCCGCCCACCAGCGAGGCCTGCTTCCTGCGCCGCGAGCAGGCGGCACAGGGCGAAGGCCAGCTGGAAGAGGCCATGAAGATCAACGACGAGTGGATGAAGACCGTGGAGCCCGGCTCCCACCCCTACGCCCTGGTGGCCCTCTACCGCTATATCGAGTACAAGCTGCAGAAGGACACGGTGCAGATGATGCACTGGCTGACGGAGTCGGTGCTGGCCGACATCCGCAATGCCGCCATGGACCAGGGGTCGATGTGGGAGCTGGCCAACGAGCTGATGCTCCAAGGCGACGTCAGCCGTGCCTCGCGCTACATCAGCTACACCAGCGACTGCGCCAACCGCTACGGCTCGCGGCAGCGCAACTGGCAGATAGCCCCGCTGCTGACCCACATCGCCAACGAATACAAGCTGCAGAGCGAGCGCACCACCCACCAGCTGTGGGTGACGCTGGCCATCATCAGCGTGCTGGCACTGCTGGTGCTCGCGGCGCTCCTCTTCGTACATCGCCGCAACAAGCAGTTAGCCACGGCCCGTAACGCCCTCAAGACCAGCAACGGCGAGCTGGCATCGGCCAATCGGCAGTTGGCAGCACAGACCTCTGAACTGTCGGCGCTGAACGAGCAGCTCTCTACCCTCAACTCCCGGCTCTCAGAGAGCAACCGCGTGAAGGAGGAGTACATAGGCCGCTTCATGAGCCTATGCGCACAGTATATCGACAAGCTCGACAACTACCGTAAGATGGTGAACAAGAAGATGAAGCAGAAGGAACTCGACGAGCTGTTCCAGATGACGAAGTCTACGGAGCTCAAGCAGCGGGAGCTCGACGAGCTGTACGAGAACTTCGACTCGGTGTTCCTGCACCTTTTCCCCCATTTCATCGACGATTTCAACGCCCTGCTGCTGCCCGAGATGCGGATACACCCCAAGCAGGAGAACCGGCTGACCACCGACATCCGCATCTTCGCCCTCATCCGCCTGGGATTCGAGGACTCGTCGAAGATTGCCGAGTTCCTCCACTACTCGGTGAACACCATCTATAACTACCGCGCCCGTGTGAAGAACGGGGCCAAGGGCAACCGCGAGCAGTTCGAGCAGCGGGTGAAGGAGCTGTAGCCTCTGACTGATTTTCGCATCGGACTGGCACGGACTACCCGGATTTTTATCGGACAAATGTAAAAAATACACCTCTATATACCGTCCACTCTTTTTGGCGAAAGGAAAAACCACAAGCGGCTGACAACCAAAGTCATAGCAAAAAGCAGATACCGAAATCGTCCACTTTTTCAGCTCATTTCCTCCACTTGCATTCTTTTTTTTCCTAATTTTGCACCGTCGGACACGACAAGCGACAACATCAACTTAAAAATATCACTTATAACTAACAAAGTATGAAAAAAAGCAGGTATCTATGGTTACTATTGGCACTGATGGTGTCGATGGCTACGAACGCCCAAGGCATCTTGGGAACTGTGATTGACGAGAACGGCGACCCCGTCATCGGCGCCACCGTTGTCGAGAAGGGCACACCTCAGAACGCGACAATTACCGACTTCGACGGTCGGTTCACGCTGAAGGTGGCCGAAGGCAAGACGATTGCCATCTCCTACGTGGGATACATCACGCAGGAAGTGGCAGCGCAGAACAACATGACGGTGAACCTCCGTCCCGACGACAAGGTGCTCGACGAGGTGGTGGTCATCGGCTACGGCGTGCAGAAGAAGAGCGTCGTGACGGCCTCCATCGCCAAGGTCTCTGCCGAGGACCTGGAGGGTAAGACGCGTCTGCGCGCCGAGGATGCCCTGAAGGGTATGGCCGCCGGTGTCAACGTGACATCCTCCTCAGGCCAGCCCGGTGCCAAGTCGATGATCCGCATCCGTGGTATCGGCACCATCAACGACTCTAACCCCCTCTACATCATCGACGGCATGCCCACCGACCAGGACGGTATGGAGTCGGTGAACCCCGGCGACATCGAGTCGATAGAGGTGCTCAAGGACGCCGCCTCGGGCGCCATCTACGGAGCCCGCGCCGCCAACGGCGTGATCCTCGTCACCACCAAGCGGGGCAAGCTGGGCAAGGCCACCATCAACTACAACTTCTCGTACGGCTGGCAGTCGGCCTGGAAGAAGCGCGACGTCACCGGCGCCACCGACTATGCCATCCTGCAGAACGAGCGCCGCGTGCAGAACGGCATGGCTCCCCTCTACGCCGACCCCTACAACCTGGTGGATGCCAACGGCGACAGGATACAGGGCTTCGGCACCAACTGGCAGGACCTGCTCTTCAACGACAACGCACCCATCGTGCAGCACGACGTGAGCATCAGCGGTGCCTCGGAGAAGGTGAACTACTACCTCTCGCTGGGCTACTTCACCCAGGACGGTATCATCGGCGGCAACTACGGACAGTCGAACTACGACCGCCTGACCATCCGCTCCAACAACCAGTTCAACCTCTTCGATGAGTCGAAGGAGCGCACCTTCCTCAACAAGCTCGACCTGGGCGCCAACCTCTCCTATATGCGCGTACACAGCACCGGCATCGACGCCAACTCCACCTGGGGCTCACCACTCGGCTCGGCACTCTACCTGGCACCCACCCTGCCCGTGACGCTCCGCGCCGGCTACGACGAGAACGGCCAGCCACGCATCGGACAGCGGATGATCAACCAGTATGCCGCCTACGACCTCTTCACCGACCAGGGCGGCAACCCCTACACCATACCCAACTACATCGGCTCGTATCAGGAGCAGAACAACCCCCTGGCCATGATGATGCTCAACCCCACGCGCGGATGGAGCCATAAGTTCATGCCCAAGTTCTCTATCGACCTGCAGCTCTTCGACGAGCTGAAGTACCACTTCACCTACAGCGCCGAACTCTCCTTCTGGGGCAACGACGGCGCCACGCTGCAGAAGTACTACCTCTCGGGCAACAACAACGCCGACCACACGCAGGCATCGGCCTACAAGGGCCAGAACACCACCTGGCAGGTGGAGAACACGCTGACCTACGACAAGACTTTCGGCCGCCACACCATCGGCGTGGTGCTCGGACAGAGTGCTCTGAAGTTCAAGGGCGACGAGCTGGGCGGCTCCCACTGGTATCTGGTGAACACCGACAAGCCCTCCATCAACTACACCACGGGCGGCGACATCGAGTTCAGCTACGACGACGACGGCAAGATGACCGGCGCCAAGAGCCTCGTGGGCGTCTACGGAGGCCCCTACGTGGAGCACCGCCTGTCGTCGCTCTTCGCCCGCGTGTCGTACAACTACGACGAGCGCTACATGGTGCAGGCCACCATCCGCCGCGACGGCTCCAGCCGCTTCGGCTCCAACAACAAGTACGGCACGTTCCCCTCTGCCTCCATCGGCTGGAACATCATGAACGAGAAATTCATGGCCTCAACCCGCGACTGGCTCACCAACCTGAAGCTGCGCGCCAGCTGGGGTAAGAACGGTAACGACAACATCGGCGACTTCGCCTACACCACGCTGACAGCACTCGGCGCCAGCAGCAACTACTACTTCGGACAGTCAGCGTCGATGGTCTACGGATCGAAGGCCAACCGCCTGGCCAACGAGGACCTGAAGTGGGAGGAGAGCGAGCAGACCGACCTGGGCCTCGACTTCGGCTTCTGGAACAACAAGCTGACCTTCTCGGTGGACTACTATATCAAGAAGACCAACGGCATGATCATCGAGATGCCCATCCCCAGCTACGTCGGCGAGGCCCGTCCGCTGGCCAACGTGGGCGACATGAAGAACAGCGGCTGGGAGTTTGAGCTGGGCTACAAGTGGAACATCGCCGACGCCCACTTCGCCGTGAAGGGCAACGCCTCCTACCTGAAGAACGAGCTGAAGAACCTGGGCAACGACACGGGATTCCTGAACTACGGCATCTCGCAGTTCAGCGACGGAGGCACACGAGCCGAGAACGGACAGCCCTTCCCATTCTTCTACGGCTACAAGACCGACGGCATCCTGCAGAACCAGGCCGAGGCCGACGCCTACAACGCCAAGTACGGCACCGCATCCAGGCCCGGCGACTTCCGCTTCGTGGATGTCAACGGCGACAGCAAGATTACGAGCGACGACCGCACCAACATCGGTAACGGCGTGCCCTCGTGGACCTTCGGACTGAACCTCGATGCCGAGTGGAAGGGCATCGACCTGAGCCTCTTCTTCCAGGGCGTCAGCGGGGCCGACGTGTTCGACGCCACCTACCGACAGGACGTAGCATCGGGCAACTACCCCACCTGGGTGCTCAACCGCTGGACGGGCGAGGGCACCTCGAACACCGTGCCCACGCTGGGCGACTCGAAGAACTGGGTGGTCAGCGACATGTACGTGCGCGACGGCAGCTACCTGCGCCTGAAGAACATCACCCTGGGCTACACACTGCCCCGCAACCTGACCAAGCGCATACGCATCAGCCGCCTGCGCGTCTACGCCCGGGCCGAGAACCTCATCACATGGACCAAGTACTGGGGCTTCGACCCCGAGATCGGCTCCGGCTCCACCAGCCTCGGCGTAGACTACGGTGTCTATCCCCAGGCTCGCACCTACACCCTCGGACTCAACGTATCCTTTTAATTAGAAATTAATAATTAGAAATTAGTAATTATGATTACCAAGATATATCAATCACTCCGCGCCGGTTTAGTATACTGCGGTATCTCCGCAGTCCTCACCGCCTGCAGCGACAACTTCCTCGAGGTGACCAACCCCACCGGCGAACCCCTCGAAGAATACTACACCACCGAGACCACCCTCAACGAGGCCCTCACCTCAGCCTACGCCCCCCTGCACTGGCCCGACTGGGACAATGCCGCCTACAACGACCTGACCATCGACGGCGAAATCATGGGCGACGACTTCTGGGTGGGCGGCTCCGACAATACCGACAACCAGCACTGGCACCGCCTCTTTAACTTCGCCGGCGACGGCAACAACACCCTGGGCACCCTCTGGGGCGACTTCTACAGCGGCATCAAGCGCTGCAACGACGCCATCAAGTATGCCTCGTGGGAGGGCAAGGCCAGCCAGGACTTCCGTCGCTCCATGGAGATGCAGGCACGTCTGCTCCGCGTGTACTATTATAATATACTGTGGCACTACTACGGCAACGTGCCCTTCTACTTGGAGAACCTCGCGCTGCCCTACACCGCCCCGCAGATGCAGGCTGACGAGATCTACGCCCAGCTGCTGCCCGAGCTGGAGGACATCATCGCCTCGGGAGTGTTGCCCATGCGCTGGCCGTCGGCAGAGAGCGGACGCGTGAGCCAAGCCTTCGCCTATATGCTCTACGCCGAGATGGTGATGTACCAGAACGACGCGGCACGCTACCCCCAGGCCCTCACCTACATGAAGCAGATCATCAGCGACCCCGACTACTCGCTCAACCCCAGCTTCTACAACCTCTGGCAGGAGAGCGGAGAGTGGTGCTCGGAGAGCATCTTCGAGATCAACTACAACGACGACCAGGCACAGCGCGACTGGGGCAATGCCGCCATCAACGCCGGCGGCACCGTGTTCCCCACCCTCTGCTCGCCCAACGGCTGGGGCGGCGGTGAAGGCTGGGACGGCGGCAACGACGGATGGGGATTCCTGCCGATGAAGGTGGAGACCTACAATATGTATGCCGAGGGCGACCTGCGACGCGACGTCACCTGCTGGGACGTGCGCGGATACAGCTATACCGAGCGCTATCAGGACACCCACATCTGGCACGGCAAGTATCGCCCGCAGTCGGAGAACAACAAGGACTGCCCCACGTCGAAGAACCTGAACTACAACAACAACAAGCGCATCTACCGCTACGCCGAGACCCTGCTCAACGCCGCCGAGCTGCTGCTCCAGACGGGAGGCAATGCCGCCGAGGCCGCACAGTATGTCAATGAGGTGCGCACACGCGCCGGCCTCAGCCCGCTGGCCGCCGTCACCATCGACGACATCCTCACCGAGCGCCACCTGGAGTTCTGCGGCGAGGGCAAGCGCTACTTCGACCTGGTGCGCGCCGAGGGCATCAGCGGGGCCACGCAGAAGGCCAGCACCGTGCTCGTGCCCGACAGCTACGGCTACCGCACCAACTCATGGACACCCTCGAAGAAGCACATTCCCCTGGCACAGAGCGAGCTCGACGCCGACCCCACCCTCGTACAGAACAACTACTAATGACATCTGACAAACAAGGATGGGACGAATGATTTCGACAACGAATTAAAACGAATGGGACGAATGATTTCGACAATGAATTAAAACGAATGGGGCGAATGATTTCGACAATGAATTAAAACGAATTAAACGAATTACAGAGATATGAAGAATATATATAGACTACTCTGCGCCGGTTTAGTATACTGCGGTATTTCCGCAGTCCTCTCCTCCTGCTCCCCCGACAGCTTCGAGGGCGCCCGCGAGACCGGCATCCCCACCGTCGGCGGCACCGACTTCCAGATGACCGTCGACCAGGAGACCAACCAGATGACCGCCTCCTTCACCGCACCCGCCGGCACCTATCCCGTATGGATCATCGACGGCAACTCCTACTCCACCCTACCCGAGGTGGGCTACAAGAACACCGAGGCAGGCACCCACACCGTGGGACTGAAGCTCGGCAACCGCAACGGCTTCAGCCAAGGCACGCTCACCAAGACCTTCACCTTCAACGAGACGAAGATCGACTACACCGCCGACTTCCGCAAAATCACCGGCAAGGAGTGGCGCATAGCCAACAAGGAGGCTGCCCACCTGGCCTGCGGCCCCGCCGGAACGGCCGGAACGGAGTGGTGGAGCGCCACTGCCGACGAGAAGAAGGACTTCGGCATCTACGATGACCGCATCATCTTCACCGCCGAGAACCGCAAGGGAGGCACCTTCACCTACAGTGCCGGCGACGACGGCCTGACCTACGTGAACAAGGGCACCACCAAGTGGGGCAGCCAGGATCCCGACTGGGACGCCACCATCGGCAACCAGACCTGCAGCTGGACCTTCGAGGTGTACGACTGGCAGGACGCCGAGGGCAACGTCACCCCGCAGACCTATATCCAGCTGGCCCCGAACACCGCCTTCCCCTACATCTCTGCCGACGCGCAGTATGAGAACCCACGCTTCCGCATCGAGACGCTCACGGCCAAGAAGCTCGTGCTCATCTACGAAGCCCCCGACCGCAGCATCGCCTGGCGGTTCATCTTCACCAGCGAGGAAGCCGAGAAGGAGTGGGCCGGATTCGACCCCGACAGCCAGTTCAACCTCTGGAAGAATGCCGACTTCTCCATGTTCTACTACTATGCGCCCGGCTGGGCACAGATAGCCGACCCCGGTTTCGAGGGCAGTAACAACGACTACACCATCACGCTGCCTGAGGCTACCACCGACCAGTGGCAGGCACAGGTGGCCTTCAAGACCACCAACGTCACCACCTCGGCTGCCAACAACTACGACTTCTCCTGCATCCTCAACAGCGACAAGGACCTCAACGGGGCCACGGTGAAGCTCGTGATGGACGGTGACGACAACACCTTCTACTTTGCCGACCGCATCGACCTGAAAGCCGGCGAGGACTACCTCTTCTGGAAGAGCGACATGCCCGGCATCAACATGGAGCGCGTCAACCTGTTCTTCGACTTCGGCGGCTGTCAGGCCGACACTCACATCAACATCTCTGGCATCACGCTGAAGAACCATGCCGACGACGACGGCACAGTGCCTCCCGGCACACAGCCCGGCGGCGATGACACACCCGACGGCACGATGGACTGGGACTATGAGTCCGGCTCGAACCTCTGGAAGGCCGTCGACGACGGCACGCTCTTCGACGCCTTCGGCTACTACATGGCCGACAACGGCTGGCAGGGCATCCCCTACGAGGAGGCCACCCACAGCGGCGACACCTACGAGCTGACACTGCCCCAGGGCCTCGGCTCAAGCCAGTGGCAGGGACAGTTCCACATCGACACCCGTCTGACGGCATCGGCTGCCAAGCAGTACAACTTCTACCTCGTGATGGAGACCGACCAGGACTGCCCGCAGGTGACCTTCAAGCTGACCGACTCTGGCGACAACAACTACTTCTTCGAGGAGCGCAACGACGTGAAGGCCGACGAGCCCTTCGTCCTCAAGCGCACAGGCCTCACCCTGAAGGAGGGCACCGACGCCTCGGCCATCCGTCTGTTCTTCGACTTCGGCGGCTCACCCGGCGGCACCCACGTCAAGATCAGCAAGATCTACTTCGAGGAGGCCGTGTCGATGAACTACGACGATGCCGACAACCTGTGGAAGGCCGTCGACGACGGCACACTCTTCGACGCCTTTGGCTACTACTTCGCCGACAACGGCTGGGGAGGCATCGCCTACGAGGAGGCCACCCACAGCGGCAACGCCTACGAGCTGACACTGCCCCAGGGCCTCGGCGGCAGCCAGTGGCAGGGACAGTTCCACATCGACACCAAGCTGACCGCCTCGGCCGCCAAGACCTACAACTTCCAAGTGGTACTTGAAACCGACCAGGACTGCCCCGGCGTGACCATCAAGCTGACCGACTCGGGCGACAACAACTTCTTCTGTGAGGGCCGTCACGACATCACTGCCGACGAGCCATACGTCTACACCCTGAAGAGCGCCACCCTGAAGGAGGGCACCGACGCCTCGGCCATCCGTCTGTTCTTCGACTTCGGTGGCTCGCCCGCCGGTACGCACGTCAAGATCAGCCAGATCGTGTTCAAGGAGAATTGAGGAATTGTCACACAGATCTCACAGATCTCACGGATTCTGTTGGCAAATGTCACACAGATCCCACAGATCACACAGATTCTGCTGGCAAACAGACGGAGAGATCGCGACAAAGTCGCTGAAATCTGTGAGATAGAAAATATCTGTGAGATCCGTGAGATCTGTGTGACATAAAAATATCCATGAGATCTGTGTGAAAATAAAAAGAATTAGAGAAGATTTTAAAGAATTAAAATAATGAAAAAGATGATATATACAATGATGTTGACCCTCGCCGCAGCACTCACGGGCTGCCAGGGCGACAAGTACACCATGTACGACCAGGAGGCACCCAACGCCACCATCACCGTATCGCAGCAGGCCATCAGCACACCCGCCGAGGGCGGCAGCTACACCATCAACGTGGGCACCACCGCCCAGGAGTGGGGAGCCTACGCCGACGCGGAGTTCATCACCGTGACCGCAGAGAACACGGCATCCCCGGCGGGCACCGTCACTGTCACGATACCTGCTAATCCCGACACCTACGCCCGCTCGGGGGCCGTCACCATCATGTCGGGCACGGCACGCACTGCCATCGCCGTCACCCAGGCCGCTGCCGAGAAGTCGGCCTACAACACCCCCGAGGGCTACAGCCTGGTATGGCAGGACGAGTTCGACAAAGGCTCGGAGCTGAACGCCGACAACTGGACCCACGAGGTGCAGCCGAGCGGCTGGGTGAACAGCGAGCTGCAGAACTACGTGAACCACGCCACGCCCGGCGGTGCCAAGGTGACAGAGATCAAGGACGGTCGCCTGCAGATACACTGTCTGAAGGAGGACGGCAAGATCTACTCCGGCCGCGTCTACGCCAAGGTGAAGGAGGGGTGGACCTACGGCTACATAGAGGCCTCGATCAAGCTGCCCAAGGGCAAGGGCACGTGGCCGGCCTTCTGGATGATGCCCGTCAACTTCAAGTCGTGGCCCGCCGACGGCGAGATCGACATCATGGAGGAGGTGGGCGGCAATCCCAACTACGTGAGCAGCTCGCTCCATGCCAACGCACACGTACATTCTAATAATACACAGGTGACCCACGAGATGCTCTGCGAGGGAGCCGAGGACGACTTCCACACCTACGCCATCCTCTGGACGCACGACAACATCACCACCTACGTCGACGGACAGGTGCAGCTGTCGTATGACAACCGGGGGCTGGGCCGCGACGACTGGCCCTACGACGACCCGTTCTACGTGATCCTCAATCTGGCCTGGGGCGGCTCCTGGGGTGGCACCTACGGCATCGACGAGAGCGCCCTGCCCTGCACGATGGAGATCGACTACGTCCGCGTGTTTCAGAAGTAATGGAAATCGGAAGGCGGGCGTCAGGAAGGCTGACGCCTGCACTTCCTGTTTCGCTGGAAGATCAGCAAAAGCAGCAGGCACACCAGCAAGCCTGCCAGCGCACAGGCAACGAACATCAGCCGCTGGCTCTTGGCGTCGCTGGCCTGACGGCACTTCTCGGCGACACTGACAACGGAGTTCACCTGATAGACCCTCAGATGGGGAAGGAATGCCAAGTTGCTCTCGCGACTGAACTGCACATAACGGCTGGCCCTCGCCAGGTCGCCATCCTCGGCCAGCCGATTGGCCAGGAAGAGCAGGGCCGCCTGGTCGCGAACAGCGCAGCGGATATCGTCGAGAGCCGACTTCCCCAGCCAGTAGCGCACCTGTTCGGCATTGCCCAGGTTGTCGTAGACCACCGAGCGGTAGAAGGCGGCAAAGGCATTCTCGTGCGTGCCGTCGGCCACCTTGCCCAGCCAGCTGTCGCTGATGCTCAGCGCGTCCTGATACTGGCGCCGGGCACAGAGCACGTCCATCTTCAGGTGGAGGAACTCCTCACTGCCCTCCTCGGCTACCTGCAGCACCGAGTCGCGGTAGAGGTCCTGACGGTCGTAGTAGCCCTGGCGAATGTCCTTCAGCTGCGAGTAGGAGCCTATCTGTCCGCACACGTGCATCCACGCCTCATAGTAGGCTGTCAGCCCACGGCGGTCGAGGGCCTTCCTGTCCACCTGGCGTAGCTGCTCCAGTGCCTCCACATACTGGTCGGCGTTGGAATACTGGCGGGCCATCAGCGAGCGGTAGCGACCCGCGAGGTCAGGACGGTGGAGAGAGTCGGCCAGAGCGACGCACATGGCGGCATAGCTGAGTGCCGAGTCGTTGCGGAAGGGCTTGAACAGCCCGAAGAGCTGCTCTGCCAGCAGTAGCCTCTTCTCCCGATTGGACTCTGCGAGGAAGAGCCGACGGGCATGACCGATTTGCTGCTCCCGCTCAGCGACATACTGAGGTGCTTGCTCTATGGCCTCGTCCAGCTGCAGGTAGAGCGCAGCGAGGTCGGGCTGTCCGCCGGTACCCTGGACTGCTGCCGCAGAATGACTGCCAGCAACCGCCACGAAAATAGCTGCAAGATAGGTTAGTATTCTCTTCATAATGGTTACCGTTTATTCGGTTGCAAATATAATCATTTTACCCTAAACTTCCAAGAAATATAACAAAAAAAACATCTTTCCCGCCCTATGAAACAACTATCGACAACCCGTCTAAGAACGTGCGTAGCACTATTCACTATTCACTATTCTTGCGCCCCTTTGGTAGCAAGCGAGCTAAGCTCGAGCACACTATCCACTACCGTAGCGCAGACACCCGTCTACCTCGACGAGACGAAGCCCGTGGAGCAGCGCATCGACGATGCCCTCGCCCGCATGACGCTCGACGAGAAGATTGCCGTCATCCACGCCCAGTCGAAATTCTCCAGCCCCGGCGTGAAGCGCCTCGGACTGCCCGACCTGTGGACCGACGACGGTCCCCACGGCGTGCGCCCCGACGTGCGCTGGGACGAGTGGGAACAGGCCGGACAGACCAACGACTCGTGCGTGGCCTTCCCTGCCCTGACCTGCCTGGCCGCCACGTGGAACCCCTCGCTGGCACGCCTCTACGGCGAGAGCCTCGGCGAGGAGGCCCTCTACCGTGGCAAGAACGTCATACTGGGCCCCGGCGTCAACATCTACCGCACGCCCCTCGGCGGCCGCAACTTCGAGTACATGGGCGAAGACCCCTGGCTGGCCTCCCGCATGGTGGTACCCTACGTGCAAGGCCTTCAGTCGAAAGGCGTGGCCGCCTGCGTGAAGCACTACGCGCTGAACAACGACGAGGAGTACCGCCACCAGGTGAACGTCAAGGTCAGCGACCGCGCCCTGCACGAGATCTATCTGCCCGCCTTCCGTGCCGCCGTCGTGGAGGGCGGCGCCTGGAGCATCATGGGGGCCTACAACCTCTACCAGAACCAGCACAACTGCCACAACGCGACGCTGCTCAACAAGATCCTGAAGCAGGACTGGGGCTTCGACGGCGTGGTCATCAGCGACTGGGGCGGCTGCCACGACACTGACGAGGCTGTGCGCAACGGCCTCGACCTGGAGTTCGGCACCTGGACCGACGGCCTGACGATGGGGGCCACCAATGCCTACGACATGTACTACCTGGCCAATGCCTACAAACGCGCCATCCAGGAGGGCAAGTACACCACGAAGGAACTCGACGACAAGGTGCGCCGCGTGCTGCGCCTGATGTTCCGCACCACCATGAACCGCCAGAAGCCCTACGGCTTCCTCTGCTCCGAGAGCCACTACGAGGCCGCGCTGAAGATAGCCCAGGAGGGCATCGTGCTGCTGAAGAACGAGCCAGTTAAGAGGGGAGAGGTGAGAGGTAAGAGGGGAGAGGTTAGCCCGGTCCTTCCGTTGAATCCGGACATTCCGGCCCGTATCTTGGTGGTCGGCGAGAATGCCATCAAGATGATGACCGTAGGCGGCGGCTCGTCATCGCTGAAGGCGCAGCGCGAGGTGCTGCCCTTGGACGGCATCAAGGCCAGATTTAAGAGCGCACAGGTGGACTTCGCCCGGGGCTATGTGGGCGACACGGTGCAGAGCTACAACGGCGTCACCGTGGGCCGCTCGCTCTACGAGACGCGCTCGAAGGACGAACTGATTGCCGAGGCCGTGGAGAAGGCCCGCCAGGCCGATGCGGTCATCTTCATCGGAGGCCTCAACAAGTCCGACCATCAGGACTGCGAGGGCCACGACCGCAAGAGCTATGCCCTGCCCTACGCCCAGAACGAGGTCATCGAGGCCCTGCTGAAGGTCAACCCCCGGCTGGTGTATGTCAACATCAGCGGCAACGGTGCCGAGCTGCCGTGGATAGACCGCGTGCCCGCCGTCGTACAGGCCTGGTTCATCGGCTCTGAAGCCGGCACGGCCATCGCCTCCGTGCTCTTCGGCGATGTCAACCCTTCAGGCCGCCTGCCCTTCACGTGGTACGCATCCCTCGACCAGTGCGGTGCCCATGCCCTCGACACCTATCCCGGCACTTGGCGCACCGACCGTCAGGTCATCGACGAGGAATACAAGGAGGGCATCTTCGTAGGCTACCGCTGGACAGACAAAATCGCAAATAGCAAAATCGTAAATCGTAAATCCGTAAATAGTAAATCCGTAAATAGTAAATCCCCCCGGCCTCTCTTTGCCTTCGGCCACGGACTGAGCTACACCACCTTTAAAATAGGTAAGGTGACGGCCGACAAGCAGACCATGACCGGCAGCGACCAGATTACCTTCACCGTCAGCGTCACCAACACCGGCAGCCGGGCCGGAGCCGAGACCGTACAGCTCTACATCAGCGACAAGCAGTCGTCGGTGGAGCGGCCGGTCAAGGAGCTGAAAGGCTTCCGCAAAGTTTACTTAGAGCCGGGAGAGACTCAGCAGGTGAGCATCACTATCGACCTCAGCGCCCTCTCCTTCTACGACGAGACCACCGGCTTCTGGCATGCCGAGCCCGGTGCGTTCGAGGCCCTCGTTGGTTCCTCGTCGGCCAACATCGCGAGCAAATACAGTTTCATCTTACAATAGATAGTTATGTAGTTAGTAGTTTGTATGATTTTGAAAGCCGGCCTCTGTGAAGAGCCCGGCTTTCCTGTGAACTATCGGCTTAACTTCTTTAACTTCATGTACTTACTGCTGGGGCACAGAGCCGCCGTTGCCGCTGCCTGAAGTGCTGCCGGAGCCCACGCTGTTGATGACCTCGCCCTGCGACTGCTGCTCGATGAAGTCGTTCTGCACACGGCTGACGTGCTGCCTCTGCACCATCTTGGAGTTGCCGAAGGTGTAGCTGACGGTGAAGGTCACGCCGTAGATGGGCACCTTGATGTTCGTGCTCGAAGTGAAGTTCTGGCCACGGCTGTAGCTCTCGATGTTCAGCTTGCCGCCCTGGTTGAGACCGGTGAGGCCCGACAGGCTGAGCGTCAGCTTGTCCTTCAGCAGCGACTTGGAGAGGCTGGCCGTGAGCAGATTGAACCCGCCGCTCCATCCCTGCAGGGTGTAGTTCTTGGTAGAGGTGATGGCGAAGGCGCTGAGCTTGAGGTCCCAGGGCAGCGTCTGCTGCAGGCCCAGCATGGCGTTGGCGGTCCAGCCGCTGTTGCTCTGTCCGAGGGCGTCGCTGCGCAGATCGGTGTAGTTGATTCCGCCGTTGAGGAAGAGTCGGGTGTTCTTCGCCACCAGGTAGTTCACGTAGGCGTTCATGCCCGTCTGGTGACGCTTCACCACGTTGCCGTAGGTAGTGTTCAGCAGGTTGTCAGAGTCGTAGAAGCTGTACTGCGAGATGCCGTTGTCCACGAAGTTGTGGTGCAGGTTGAGGTTCACCATCAGCTTCGGCGTGAACATATTATATACCAGCGAGATGTTGTGGGCCTTCTCCACGTCGAGTTCGGGATTGCCGTAGCTCAGTGCGATGGGGTTGGTCTTGTCGACGTAGGGGTTCAGGTAACTGATGCCGGGGCGTGAGATGCGCATGTTGTAGGTCAGGCCGAGGTTGGAGCCAGTGCCGAGGTTGTACTGCAGGCTGGCCGATGGCACGAGGCTGCTGTAGTCGGTCTTGAAGTCGCTGCCGCTGCCCAGCCGGTAGTCCACGTCCTGCCACGTGTGCTCGTAGCGCAGGCCGGCTTTCAGTCCCACCTTGTTCCAGTTGCCCACGTATTCGCCATAGCCTGCCAGGATGGTGTTCTTGTATTCATACTCGCTGCTCGTGGTGGGGTCGTAGACTTCCTTCAGATAGTACTTCGAGTCGCTGGTGGCTTTGTGCAGCTGCAGCTTGCCGCCCAGGTTTAGCGTCTGACCCTTGGTCAGGGGCATCGTATAGTCGAGCTGGAAGGTGTGGTTCGTGGTCTTGTCCTTGTTCTCCGAGTAGCGGTTGGTCAGGTCGAGGGGAGAGGTGAGAGGTGAGTGGTCAGAGGTGAGAGAATTGTTGAAGCTGTTGGTGGTCTCCGTGGTGGCGGGGCTGTAGTTCAGCTGGTAGGTGAAGGCCAGGCTCTGGGTGTGCTCCTTATTGAAGAAGCGCTGGTAGTCGATGCTTCCGCTGAACGATGTCCGCGAGTTCTTCGTGTCGGCATTCGACCCGTAGCTGAAGCCGCTGCCGTAGGGTGCGCCGCTCATCGTGGTATTGGTGGTGCCGCTGCTCTTCATCTGCATGCTGTTGAGCGAGGCCGTGGCGTTGATGGCACTCATGGCGTCAAGCTGGTAGCCCAGTGTGAGGCTTCCCATGGTGAACGGTGTCTTCACGCTGCTCTCGGAGGTCATCACCTGGCTGATGCCGCTGTCCTGCGTCTGGTTCATCTCCATCGTTGTAGAGCCGGGCTTGTTGTAGGAGTACATCACGTTGGCACTGTAGGAGAGCTTGCCCTGCTGTCCGCTGATGAAGCCGCTGCCGCCTAACTGACGGTTGCCTGCCGAGGCACGCAGGGTGCCGTTGTAGCCGTTCATGCTCGGAGCGGCACCGCCGCCCTGGGGGCCTCCCAGCTTGTTCATCACGATGTTCAGCACACCGGTGGAGCCCTCGGCATCGTACTTGGCGCCGGGATTGGTCATCACCTCGATGCTCTTCACGGCCGTGGCGGGCATGCTCTTGAACACCATCGAGGGATTGGAGGAGAACATCACATTGGGCAGGCCGTCGACATACACCTTGAACGACGAGGAGCCGTTGACGGTGATGTTGTCCTGACCGTCGACGGTCACCATGGGCACCTTGCGCAGCATGTCGAGCACGGTGTTCGACTTGGAGTCCTCATCCTCGCTGACGTTGTAGCTCATCTTGTCCACATCCATCTTCACCAGCGGCTTCTGGGCCACCACCTCCACGCCCTTGAGCATCGTCTCGTTCTCCTTCATATAGATGGTGCCCAGGTCGAGCGTCGGCTGACCCAGGTCGACGGTCTGCCGCTGGTCGTCCTTGCCGACGCTGCTGAACACGATGTCGTACTTGCCCTTGACGGTCAGCTTCTGGGAGAAGCGTCCGTTCTCGTCGGTGAGGAACATGGCCACCGGCTTGTCGCTCTTGCCAGCCTTGAACACGCGCACCGTGGCGTAGGGCTCGCTCTCGCCCGAGGCCTTGTCCTTCAACTCGCCCTTCACCGTGGTCTGGGCTGTCATCACTGCTGAAACCATCGTCAGCACCATCACGAAAAGAATCCTAATCTGCTTCATATCTTTGCTGTTTTACGTTTTTTCTGGTGCAAAGATAAGGAGATTATCCTTCCCGCCGATGCAACTTTCGACGACTTGCAGGGATTTTTTCGACCACTTACTGTTTTAAGTTTACAGTTTATAGTTTACAGTTTACAGTTGATTACTTCTATAGTCGGAAGGGCTTGCAAGTTAATCATCTGTAAACCGTAAACCGTAAACCGTAAACCGTAAACTGTAAACTGTAAACCGTAAACTTACCGAATGATGGCCGTCCAGCCACCTCCGCTGCCGAGGTGTACCTTCAGCTTGTCGCCGGCTGTGACGCTCCGTCTGGTGTGCTTGTAGTCGGAGGCTTCCTTCTGGGCGTTGACACCGTCGGCAAAGATGTCGGCCTCGTGCTGTCCGCTGCCGAGGAAGCTGAGGTCGATGGTCAGCTCGCGCGCCGTCCAGTCGGTCATGGCGGCCACGAACCACGTGGTGCCTTTCCTGCGGGCTACGACCGTGTACTCACCCAACCGTCCGTCGAGGGCCACAGTCTCGTCGAAGGTGGTGGGGATTTGTGCGATGAAATCGGTACATTCCTGGTTCTGCATATACTTCGTAGGGCTGTCGGCGAGCATCTGCAGCGGAGCCTCGAAGGTGGTGTACATGGCCATCTGGTGTACGCGTGTGCCCTGGCTCATGGGGTTGTCGTTGTTGCCGAAGAAGTTGTTGCGCATGGCGTTGGTCATGGCCCCGGGGGTGTAGTCCATCGGCCCGGCAAGCATTCGCAGGTAGGGAGCCGTCACGTCGTAGCGTGGCTGGTTGTGCAGCGGGCCGTCGCCCACACGGGGTTCCCACTTGGAGTTCTCCAGTCCCTTCACGCCCTCGAAGTTGAAGATGTTGGGATAGGCCCGCTGGATGCCTGTCGGCTTCAGGCCGTGCAGGTCGAGGGCCAGGTGGTGGCGGGCAGCGGCGTCGGCGATGCGGTAGGCCGAGGCGATGGCCTGCTGGTCGTCGCGGTCGAAGAAGTCCACCTTGAAGCCCTTGATGCCCATCTCGGCATAGTGCTTCATCACGGCGTCGGTCAGCGCTATATCGCCCGTCGGGTTGTTGCCGATGAGGTTACGCCAGCTTGACCAGAGTATGATGCCCACGCCCTTCTCCTTGCCGTAGGCTATCAGGCGCTTCAGGTCGATCTCGGGGTTCAGCTGCTCCATCAGGCTCTCCTTGCCGCTCCACCCCTCGTCGATGATGATGTATTCCAGACGGTTCTTGGCAGCGAAGTCGATATAATATAAATAGGTGTCAGTGTTCATGCCCGACTTGAAGTCAACGCCCGATACGTTGGTATTGTTCCACCAGTCCCAGGCCACCTTGCCGGGGCGGATCCACGAGGTGTCCTTGACGCGGCACGGGGGAGCCAGCCGCTGGGCCATGTCGCAGTCGAGGATGTCGGCATCGCGCTCGCTGACGACCACGGCACGCCAGGGCAGCGTCCTCTTGCCGTCGAGCCGGGCGATATAGTCGGCACGCTTGGTAGGCACCAGGTTCAGACGGTCGAAGCCGCCCACCTGCTGTTCCAGGGGATAGTTGGCAAACTCTGCCTGCAGAATATTCCTTGCAACTCCTTCCTCCTTGCTTGCTCCTCGCTTCAGGAACATCCCCGGATAGTCCTCCACACCGCAATCCATCACGATGGCCAGCAGGCCACCGGGCAGACGGACGGCCAGCGGCGTGATGGCCAGCGAGTCGGCGAACATCTGCGAGAGTCGCTGCTCGTCGTAGTACGACTCAAAGGAGTAGCAGTAGCGCTCACCGCCCCGGTTGTCGTTCACGTAGGGCACAAAGGCCGTATAGTCGCCGGCAAAGCAGAACTCAGCCGTCTCACTGGTCACCACCGTGGCCTTGGGCCTGTTGATGATGAAGCGGTAGGCCGCACCGTCATTGTAGGCCCGGAACTCCACGGCGATGCCGTTCTTGAAAGATACCGTCATGCCGTTGTATTCATCCTTGACCACAGCTTTTTTGTAAAAGGGGGTGCTGAACTGGGTGCTGACCTGCTCGCGCTTGGCCACCTTTCCCCATCCACCTTTCGTGAACACATTGTCGGTGCCGTCGAGCAGGATGTTGATGGCCGACGGCATCAGCACCTGTGTGCCGCCGCGACTGATGCTCCACGACATTCTATACGTTCCTCGGGTGTCAACCTCCACCTTTGTCTTCTTGTCGGGTGACTCCAGCGTCCAGTGATTCCCTAATGTGAGGGCCTCTACGGGCAGGCTTCCGGCCAGGATGGCCACAGCCATCAATAATGCTTTTACAGTTCTCATACGTTAGTCATATTTTATAGTTTTCGCAGGCAAAGTTAATCATTTGTCCCGAACTGTGCAAGGAAACTGGCAGAAAAAGGTGTTTACGGTTTACAGTTTACGGTTTACAGATGATTACCTTGCAAGCCCTTCCGACTATAGAAGTAATCAACTGTAAACCGTAAACTATAAACTGTAAACTATAAACTGTAAACTATAAACTATAAACTGTAAACCAGACATCACCTGTAGGCAGGATTCTGATATGCCTCCTTCTCGTCCATCGACATGATCAGACCATCGAGCTGACCCTGAGGAATCGGGCGGAGATAGTAGCCGGCGGGGATGTCACGCTTGAAGGTCTGCAGATCCTTGTCGGTATAGCCGCTGCCGGCGATGCGGTAGGTTGTGGCACGCTCGCCCCATTTTTGAGTACGAACAAGGTCGAACCAGCGGTAGCCCTCGCCCCAGAACTCACGGCTGCGCTCGTCGAGGATGTAGTCGATGGTGATGGTAGCAGGTGTAGCGGCCAGCATCTCAGCGCTGTGGTCTACGCTGACGGTCACATTGTCGTTCTGCGAGAAGGTCTGCTTACCGGCACGGGCACGGAGCACGTTCACCAGGTCGCGGGCCTCGGCATTCTTGTTCAGCTTCACGGCAGCCTCGGCAGCGATGAGATAGAGCTCAGAGAACTTGGCGATGTTCCAAGGACGGGGCGAGCCACCGTTCACCTTAGAGCCCAGGCCACCGTTGTTGTCGGTGCGGTAGATACCAATCTTCCAGTTGATGGGGTACTTCTTACGACTGATGTGGTTGACAGCCACTACGAAGTCAGGACGGCCTTCCATCTCGCCGAAGCCGAGCTTACCGTCGGCACCGGTGTAGTTGATCTTGCTGTCCTCGCTCTCAGGCACCCAGCTGAAGTAGACCTCGTTGGGGCCCACCTGCATGCCATTGGCACCGAAGACATAAGGCTCTGTATTGCCCGACTTCTGCCAGTTGGTGTGATAGCGCAGGGTGAAGGTAGCATCGTAGCGCGAGTCGATGGCCTTGACGGCATCTTCCCATACGCCACCCTCCATGAAATTGTCGGCGATAGGAGCCATACGGGTCCAGGGGCGACCGAGGGCCTGCACAGCCTCTCGCTGGATGGGGTTGATAGTGGCACCAGAGGCAGCTTTCGCAATCATCTCGGTGTAGTTCCAGGTCTCCATCCAGTAGGCGAAGTTCTCAGGAGAGCCGCCGCTACCCCAGCCGTAGCCTACACCGCCGTTACCGAACTTCTCGTCCTCGTCGTGGTCGGCATAGAGCATGATCTCCGAGTTGCGGTCGTTGGTAGCCACGTTCACATCGTAGAAGGTGGGCTGCAGGGCATACGGGCCAGGATTCTTGATGGCCTGCTGGGCTGTGTCGTAAGCCTTCTGGAAGTAGCTCTGTGCCTCGCCGCTGTTGCGCGAGCACTCCGGATAGGTGGGGATGTTGTTGGGGTTCTCCAGCCACCAGGCGTAGGTCAGGTAGGCCTTCGAAAGGTACAGGCGGGCCAGGTTCTTGGTGGCCGTACCGGTCAGACGGGGATTCTCGGGCAGGTCGGCCACAGCCTTCTCCAGGTCGCTGAAGATGGCGGCATAGACCTCGGGCACGGTGTTACGCACCGATGTACGCACGGTAGAGGTATTGAACTTCAGTTCGCCTGCACCCAGGTCGAGGGGCACGCCACCGTAGGTCTGTACGAGGATGAAGTAGTCGAAGGCGCGGAAGAAGTAGGCCTCGGCGAGCAGTGCATTGTCGATGCCTGCGGCAGCGCCGTTCTCGATGATACCGCTGGCGGTATTGATGTTGGCGAAGGCTGCTCCCCAGCATCCGCCGGCGATGCTGTTCTCGGGGGTCATCGAACCGACACCAGAGAGGTCGGCATCCTTGAAGTTACCGTCGGCCGACTGCGCGTAGGTGTACTCGTCGGTACCGGTCTCGAGGCTGTTCAGATAGTAGCCGTTGCCATAGAAATAGCGCAGATGGGCGTAGAGTGATGTCAGACCGCCCTCGATACCCGCCTTCGTGGTGAAGAACGTCGGGTCGAACTGGCTGCGGGGCTGCTCGTCGAGCACGCTGTTGCAGGAGGTGAGGGTTGCGGAAATACCGCAACATACTAGACCCGCAGCGAGGATATATTTGATATTCTTTGTTTTCATAACCTTATATTTTCAATTTTTCAATTCTTCAATTATTCAATTCTTCTTAGAACGTCAGGTTGAGACCGAAGATGAAGTTGCGGGTAGCCGGGGTGTTGTAGCCCACGATCGGCATCTTGTGCTTGCCAGTGTAACCGTCGATGCCGACAGCCGTGTTCTGGGTAGCATACGAGTTGGTCTCGGGGTCAAGTCCGCTCTCGTTGTTGAACGGCGAGAAGAGCACGAACGGGTTCTGAACCGTGGCGTAGAGGCGCAGACGGCTGATGCCGAAGTTCTTGATGGCCTTCAGGTTGTCGAAGTTGTAGCCCAGGGTGATGGTACGCACTTTCAGGTAGCCTGCATTGAAGTAGCCCAGCGTTGAGCCGTACTTGGGGTTGTCGCTGCTAATGATGCCGCCGGGCTTCGGGTACTTGGCACCGGTGTTCTGCTCAGTCCAGTAGTCCACGTCGAGCTGTCCGCGACGGCCTGTCAGCATGTTCAGGTAGCCGTTGGCAGAGTGGATGGCCGAGATGAGCTTACCGCCAATCTGGAAGGCACCGATGATGGTCAGGTCGAAGCCCTTGTAGCCCACGGTGGTGTTGAAGCCGCCGATGAGGTCGGGCTCCATGCTCATCACCTCGCGGTCGTCCTCACCAATCTGGCGGGTGGGAACGCCGTTCTCGTCGAGAGCGCGTTCGTGAGCCACCTTGATCATACCTATGTTGCCACCTGGCTCAAGAATAGCGAAGTTGGTTGTCTGGGTCGTTGTGCCGTCCTCATTCTTTATAGTTACGGGATACACATCGCTCTCGTTCCACAAGCCTTCATACTTGTAGTCGTAGATGACATCGATTGGCTGGCCGATGAACCAGCGGTTGGCCTTATCAGGCACGGGGTTGCCATTCGCGTCGAGAGCACCGGTCAGCTTGGTCAGCTTGTTGCGGTTCTGGTAGAGGTTGATACCTGCCTCCCAGTTCCAGCCGTTCTTGTTGTCGATGATGATACCGTTCAGGGTGAGCTCCCAACCCTTGTTCTCCGTGTTACCGATGTTACCCACATAGCTGCTTACACCAGAGGTGGAGGGCAGGCTGACGTCGAGCAGGATGTCGTTGGTCTTCTGAGTGTAGTACTCGAACGAACCGGAGAGGCGGCCGTTGAACAGTGAGAAGTCGAGACCGAAGTTCCAGGTCTTGGAGTACTCCCATCCGAGTTCGGGGTTGGGCAGTGCGTTGACGTAGTAACCAGCCTTATAGGTACTGCCGAAGTTGTAGTTGCGTACGGCCAGTCCGCCGAGTGTGGAATAGGGGTTGATAGACTGGTTAGAGGTCTCACCATAGCCGATGCGCAGCTTCAGGTTGTCGAGCCACGACTTCGTTCCTTCCATGAATGCCTCGCGAGCGATGTTCCAACCGGCGCTGACTGCGGGATAGGTGTGCCACTGGTGTCCCTTGGCCAGACGAGAGGAAGCGTCGGAACGGAGGGCAGCAGAGATCATGTACTTATTATCATAAGAGTACATCACACGGCCCATCCAGGAAACGAGGCCACTCTGCCAGTAGTTGTAATTGTTGAGGTTTACCTGGCCTACGGCCTTATCGAGTGCATAGTACTGGAAGTAGTCGGCGGGGATGTCCTGTACGCCGGCACCCGACGACTCGTAGGTGGTCTGCTCGGCAGAATACATGGCCACCACATTCAGGTTGTGCTTCTCAGCGAAGGTGCGGTCGAAGGTGAGCAGGTTCTCAACAGCCCAGTTGCGTGTCTGGTTCTCTGAGATACCGCCACCGTTGACGGCGTTGGCGTCCTTGTTGTTCACACCCGTACCGGTGAAGTTGCCGCCCTTGGAGCTGCGGAAGTTCAGACCGATGTTGATGCGATAGCTCAAGCCCTCAACCCACGGGCACTTCAGCTCACCGAAGATGGTGTTGTAGGAGCCGATACCTTTGTTCTCGTTGAGCCATACGTCCTTGTCGCGCTCCACCGTCTCCTTGGTGACAACGCTCTGGTCGTCGGCGGGCAGCGAGATGTAGCGCTTCAGGTTGCCGTTCTCATCGTAAGGGCTGGCCAGCGGGCTCTTGCTCAGCACGCCATACATATCGTTGACGCCCTGGCTCTTGCGGTAGCTGTTGTTGGTGCTCAAGCCGAAGCGGAAATACTTGCCAACCATCTGGTCGAAGTTACCGCGAACGGATACTCGGTCGTAACCCTCGGTGGGCACTACCGACTCGTCGTGATAGTAACCAGCGCCGAAGCTGTAGCTGCCGCCGTTGGTGCCACCGGCCACACTCACGTCGTGGTTGTGGCTCACACCCGTCTGGTAGTACAGGTCCTGCCAGTCGGTGTTGGTATTGTCGCTTTCGTTGAGGGAGTTCTGGTAGAGTCCGGCGTACTGACGCATCTTCGAGAAGGTGGGGCCGTCCATCATGGGATACTTGTGGAACACCTTCTTGAAGCTGACGTAGCCGTTGTAGCTCACCTTGGCGGGTGTGCCCTGCGTACCCTTCACGGTGGTGATGATGATCACACCGTTGGCACCGCGGCTACCATAGATGGCCGTTGCGGAGGCATCCTTCAGGATGTCCAACGACTTGATGTCGCTGGGGTTGATATCCGAGAGCTGTCCCATGAAGGGAATACCGTCGAGCACGATCAGCGGGTCGTTGCTGGCACTCAGAGAGCGCTGACCACGGATGCGGATCTGCATCTCCTCGCCCGGCTTTGATTAGGTCTGCGTCATCAGCACACCAGCCACACGTCCCTGCAGGGCCTGGGCAGCGTTGGTGGCTGCCACCTGATTCAGCTTCTCACCGCCGATGTTGGCCACCGAACCGGTGACGGCCTCGCGGCGCTGGGTACCGTAACCGATCACCACCACCTCGTTGACCACGTGACCATCTTCCTTCAGTATGACGCTCACGTGCGAACTTTCTTTTACCTCCTGTGTCTCGTAACCTACATAAGAGATGACGAGCGTGGCGCCCGGCTTGACATTGAGAGTGAAGTTACCGTCGAAGTCGGTCACAGTACCGTTGGTGGTGCCCTTCTCCATGACAGTGGCACCAATCAGCGGACCCTGTGAGTCGGCCACGTGACCCGATGCCTGTCTCGTTTGCTGTTGTACGGCAGCCACCGACTCGGTAGCTGCCGATGCCTGCTGTGCGCCGATTATGCCGATGAGACATAAACCTACGCATAGGGCTGTTTTCTTTGCTTTGAAACTCATACTTTTGCTTTGTTAGTTAATAATAATGTCGAAAATCTGTTGCAAAATTAGTTCATATTCCATAATATGGCTTTCATTTATGTCTCGTTTGCTTGTTGCTTTGTGTCACCCTTCTGATTCCGCTCGATATATTCGGAAGGTGATACACCAAACTGCTTGCGAAACACGGTTGAGAAGTGGGCCAGATTGCTGAAACCTACGGAATAGGCCACCTGGGTGACGTTGATCTTCTGCTCCTTCAGCAGCCTGACGGCCTGCTCCAGGCGGATGTTGCGGATGAACTCGCTGATGGGCAGCCCCGTCATCTCCTTCATCTTACGGTGCAGCTGGGCACGGCTGATGCCCACCTCGCCGCAGAGCATCTCCACGTTGAGGTCGCTGTCGGAGAGGTGGTCGTTCACCACCTTCATGATACGCTCCATCAGCTGCTCGTCGTTGCCCTTCACCTTCCGCTCCACCACCTTCTCCTTCTGCTGCTGGGCACCGGAGAACTTGCCGCGCAGGCGGAGGTTCTTGTTGATGAGGTTGTTGATGACCGTATGCAGCTCGTCCATGTCGAAGGGCTTGGCCAGATAGGCGTCGGCCCCCTTCTCTAACCCCTCCAGTCGGTTGGCCACGTCGGCCTTCGAGGTGAGCATCACCACGGGTATGTGGCTGATGTTCATATTGGTCTTCACCATGCGGAGGAAGGTGAAACCGTCCATCTGGGGCATCATCACGTCGCTCACCACCAGGTCGAAGTGCTGGTCGTCGCCGAGCAACAGGCGCAGGGCCTCGCGGGCACTGGTGACGGATGAGATGTGGTAGTAGGTGCCCAGCTCCTGTGAGATATAGCTGCCTATCTCGACATCGTCGTCGACCACGAGCACATGGTAGTTCGACTGTGCCTTACGGCTCGACGTGGTGGTGGCGGCGTTCTTCTCGGCCACCGCTAACTCCTCGGGTGCTAAGTGCCCGTTGCCTAAGGGCAGGCTGACGGTAAAGATGCTGCCCTGCGCATCGATGCGGTTGGCAGCCTCGATGGTGCCGTGGTGCATGGTCACGATCATCTTACAGAGGTTCAGGCCGATGCCCGTGCCCTCGATGTGTACCGAGCGCGAATTGCTGCCCTGGTAGAAGCGGTCGAAGATCTTCTGTACGTCGCCCTTGATGCCCATGCCGCTGTCTATCACCTGCAGCTGGGCGGTATGGTCGTCGGGGCGGTCGATGGTGACGCTGATTTCGCCGCCGTCGTAGGTGTACTTGAAGGCATTCGACAGCAGGTTGTCAACCACCTTGTCGAGACCGCTGCGGTCCACCCACACCTCCAGCCTGTCCACCAGCGGCTTGTAGGCCAGCGTGATGCCGCGCTCACGGGCCATATAGGTGTACGACTTGAGGATGTTGCCCACATACTGCACGATGTCGGTCTGCTGGCACTGCAGCTTCATCTGCTGCTTGTCGATCTTGCGGATGTCGAGTATCTGGTTCACCAGGTTCTGTATGCGGCTGGCGTTGTGCTCGATGGTCTTCAGCTCGTCGTGTACGTCGGCGGGCAGGTCGCGCTTCATCAGCTTGTGCAGCGGACTCATCACGAGTGTCAGCGGCGAGCGGATGTCGTGGGTGGCGTTGATGAGGAACTTCATCTTCTCCTCGTCGAGCTGCTGATGGGCACGGCGGCGCGACAGCCATATCAGCAGTCCCACGACGGCCATCAGCAGCAATATATAAATAATGTATGCCAGGCTGGTGCGGTACCAGGGTGCGCGGATGATGATGCGATAGGTCTCGGCTTCGGTATATACGCCGCCGTCGTAGGCCCTCACCTCGATGGTGTAGGAGCCTGGCGGCAGGTGGTGGAAGCCGATGGCGTTGGTGCCGGGCGTGGTCTGCAGCCAGTCGGTGGCGCCGTTGATGCGGTACTCGTAGATGATGTTCTCGGCGTTCAGGTAGTTCATCAGCGAGAACTCCATCGAGAAGGTGTTGTCGATGTATGACAGCTCGAAGCGGTGGTCGGCTGCCAGCGAGTCGCTCATGATGGGTTCGCCGTCGGAGAGTGTCTGGCTGTTCACGGCTCGCCCTCCGATGAAGAGTCCCGTCAGGTGGACGGTGCCCTGCTGCTGTCGGCTCGCTCGCAGCATGTCGGGGCGGAAGGAGGTGAGGCCGTCGCCGATGCCGAAGAATACGGTGCCGTCGGGAGCGCTCATCGACAGTCCGCGCACATAGTCCTTGGTCACCAGCCCGTTGCCGTTAAGGTAGTTGATGAAGCGCCGCTGGTCTTTCTGGTAGTGCCAGATGCCCTTCGAGGTGCTCAGCCAGAGGTCGCCGTAGCGGTCCTCGGCCAGGCCGCTGACGGCCTTGTCGGCCAGCACGTCGCCTTCGGGGAAAGGTAGCGCCTTGCCCCTGCGACTGTCGTAAAGGTAGAGGCCCTCGTCGGTGCCTATGACGATGCGGTGGTCGCGGGTCTCTAAGAGGCTGAACACCGAGCGGCCTTCGAGCAGCACCTCCCAGCCGTAGGGGCGGAACGTGTCGCGCTCAGGGTCGTAGCAGCAGAGGTTCGACGAGGTGCCTATCCAGAGCTTTCCCTGGCTGTCGAGCATCAGCGACATGATCCAGTTGTTGTGCAGCCGCCCGCGCACGGAGTCCTGCTGCTGCATGGCGAAGTGGCGCACCGCACCGGTCGCCTGGTCATAGCTACAGAAGCCTTTCGAGTAGGTGGAGAAGTAGAGGTGCCCCTGGCCGTCGTCGGCCATCACGTTGATGTAGTTGCTGGCAAAGTCGACCACCTTCCTCGACGTGCCCGTCGCGGGCTGATAGGCATACAGGCCGCTGGCCGTGCCTATCCAGTAGCCGCCCTGGCGGTCACGATAGATGGAATAGGTGCCGACGGGCGACTGCGGGTGGGCCACCACCTGTCCGCTCTCGTCGAAGCCGTAGATGCCGTTGTTCTGCACAGCGCACCAGGTCATGCCCAGGTCGCCCAGGCAGGCAGAGGTCACTGAGCCGCCCACGCTGACGTTCTGCCCGGAGAAGCTCCAGGTCCTGAAGGGCGGCTCGCGCTGGGGCAACAGCAGCAGGCCGCGGTTCAGGCAGCCCACCCAGAGATTGTCGTGATTATCCTCGGCCAGTGCCCACACGTTGGCGGTGTTCAGGTCGAAGGTGACGCTCTTGTGGCGGTAGCGCTCCAGCTTGCGGGTGCCGCGCGGAATCCAGCAGAGGCCGCTGCCCATCGTTCCCACGAAGATGTTACCCTCACGGTCCTGATAGGCCGTGCGCAGCAGCAGGGGACCGTCGGCGAGTGCTGAAACATCGATGAAATCGGCAAAAAACTGTCCGTCGCGGTAGAATATCAACCCGTGCAGGCATACCATCAGCACCCCTCCGTCGACATCGATGAAATCGGTCACCGCGCCGTAGGGCGACTCGTATGTCACGTAGCCCCGCCCGTCGGCCCGACGGCAGCTGACCACCGGACTGGAGCCAGCCTTCCAGAACTGCCCCTGGCTGTCGAGATGGATATGGCTGTAGAAGTCGTCACCCTCGGCATAGCCGACGACCCGGTTGGCGCGACTCTCGTGCAGGCCGATACGGAAGAGTCCGTAGCCGGCGGTGCCGATAAGCAGATGGCCGCTGTCCTCCTGCACGAAGTCGTTGACGCGGGCACGGGGAATGCTGTCGAGGGCTATATGCTCGAAGCTGTCGGAAGAGGCATGATAGCGCGACAGGCCGATGCCGGTGCCCACCCATAGCTGCCCTTCGCTGTCGACGAACAACGAAGTGACGTTGTTGCTCTCCAGCGTCCTGGCGTTGCCGTGCTGGTGCAGATAGTTGGTGAAGCGGTAGCCGTCGTAGCGGTTCAGCCCGTACTCAGTGCCTATCCACATATAGCCCGAGCGGTCCTGGCAGATGCTGGTGATCAGGTTGCTCGACAGCCGGTCGGAGGTATAGAAGTGTCTGTTCTGTGCTGAGACATTGAGACACAGAAACAGGATGACGGTGTAAATCAGCGATTTCTTCATTGCAGTTCAAGATTTGTCGCTGCAAAGGTAAGGATTTCTGCTGAAACGCTGTTTGGATGAGGTTGTAATTTGTTTTGCTCTCGTCTCATTTCCCGCCCTACAGCCAGAAAATGCTCTCCGGACCCATGTTGAAGAGCAGGTCGAGGATGGAGAGGTTGGGCAGGAACCCGTGACGCTGCTGATACACCTGGTAGTAGGGGCGGGGCGCCCCCGCACCCCCGCGCCCCCGACTATCCATCGTGCCCCCCATAAACTCCGAACTGAAACTCACGTTCGGCTGTATGTCGAGCAGCTCGCACATCGTCTGGCGGATGGCCTCGTTGAAGTCGAACAGATAGTCCCAGTGCCGCTCGAAGAAGGGGCGGATATCGTCCTGATAGTATTCGAAGAAGGGGGAGTGGCCGTAGGCACTCTGCAGGGCGTTCCAGTGCAGATGGCGCCAGTTGCCGTGGTCGCTGATGCGGATGTCTCTGATAGTTTTGTTTACGGTTGACGGTTGACGGTTTACAGCTGATTTGCTGGTAAGCCCTTCTGAGCCAGCAGGGTAATCATCTGTAAACCGTAAACTGTGAACCGTAAACTTTTCCACGGGCACGGTGAGGGCCTGCGGGCCGTTGGCCGAGGCGATGATGCAGCGGTTGCGGTAGGTCTGCTTCTGGAAGCTCTCCCACTGCTCTATGACTGCCTCGTCAGCGCGATAGAGCTGCTGGTACCATTGTATAGGGCCGAAGTATGTGGTGGTGAGCAGCACTTTCATCGCGGCAGGAGTGTTCGTTCGCCGCGCCAGCCCTGCCAGAGCGGTGCCGACGGGTTGTGGCTATACAGTATCAGGCACACGCGCCCCACGATGCGGTGCTCAGGGATGAATCCTAACTGTCGGCTACCGAGCTGGTTGTTCTCCCCAACCGGCTCCACCCAGTAGTAGTCCTGGTCGGCACAGTTTTTCAGACCTGGCACGATGACAGGTGCGGGGGTGCGAAGGGTGGTGACGGTGTCGCCGGGGAGGGCGGCACAGCGACAGATGAGCAGCTGCCCCAGAGAGTCCTCAAAGGCGATGAAATCGCCCTTTTTTACCGATTGGCGGCACAGGCGGCCATAGTCGAAGAGCGAGCCGCGGCTGCCCGTCCTTAGCCCGTAGCTCCATCGGTTCACCAGCACACGGTCGCCAGCCAGGAAGGTTGGCGACATGCCGCTGCCCTCGATGGTGCAGACGGTCATCACCAGACTCCGGAAGGCGAGCATCGCCACGAGGGCGACGGCCAGTGCCGCGATGAACTTCAGTGTGCTACGCATTGCTTCTTTTGTTTATAGTTTAGGGTTTATAGTTTATAGCTGATTACTCCTGTAGTCAGGACTACTAACATGACAGTTACACAATAACAGCATAGCAAATGTAATCATCTATAAACTATAAACCTTAAACTATAAACTTCTAATTAAACCTTACTTAATGTTGTCCACAAAGCGGAACAGGCGATTCCACCGGATGCCGCCGAGACCGCTGCGGTCGGGGTCGCTGCTCCACCAGATGAAGATGGGCTTGCCCACGATGTGGTCCTCGGGCACGAAGCCCCAGTAGCGGGAGTCGAGCGAGTTGTGGCGGTTGTCGCCCATCATCCAGTAGTAGTCCATCTTGAAGGTGTACTCACGTGCCTCCTTGCCGTTGATGAGAATCCGCCCGTCGTCGGTCACCTCCAGCCGGTTGCCCTCGTAGGTGCGGATGGGGCGCTCGTAGATGGCCAGGTTGTCGAGGGTAAGCTTCACGCTCTTGCCCTTCTGCGGAATCCACACGGGGCCGTAGTTGTCGCGCGTCCAGTGCTTATTGCCGTTCAGGGGGTAGATGTCCCACTCCTCGGCATCCTTGTTCAGCACGATGCTCTCGGCATAGCCCTGCTGCTTGAGCGTCTCCACGGCCCGTTGGGTCATCGGCATGTAGCCGAGGGTGTTCAGGCTCATCAGGTCCTCCATCGTGATGCCCAGCTCCTTCATCAGCTCGTCGGGCAGGGCCTGCTTCAGCTTCAGCCGGTAGGTGTACTGCACGTTGTCGGGCTCCTTGTTGGCCTTGCCGTCGAGGTAGATGATGCGGTCCTTGATCTGCAGCGTCTGTCCGGGCAGGCCCACGCAGCGCTTCACGTAGTTCTCGCGACGGTCGGCGGGGCGGGTGATAATCTCGCCAAACTCAGCACTGTTGTCCGCAATGTATTCCCGGCCTCCCTGATAGATGGCTTCAAAGAGTCTACGCCTGGTCAGGATGTCAAGGGAGTCGGGATCGGGCCGCTGGGGATAGATCTTATAGCCGACGTCGTAGCAAAGCCGATAGAAGTCCTGCGCCTGATAGTTCTGCGACGAGCAGAGGGTGTCGCCCGCCGGGTAGTTGAACACCACGATGTCGTTCAGCTGCACCTGCCCCAGTCCGCTCACGCGGCGGTAGTCCCACTGCGGCCACTCGATATACGACTTACACTCCACCACAGGCAGCGTGTGCTGCGTCAGAGGCATCGTCAGCGGTGTCTGCGGGATGCGGGGGCCGTATGAGACCTTTGACACGAACAGGTAGTCGCCCGTGAGCAGCGACTTCTCCAGCGAGCTGGAGGGGATGACGTAGTTCTGGAAGAAGAACAGGTTGATGAAGTAGACGGCCACGAGGGCGAACACCAGTGCGTCGACCCACGACATGACCCACTTCACCGGGCCTTCCTCCTCCTTCCACCACTGCCACCGTATCTTCTTGGTGATGTAGACATCGTAGATGAACGGCACCACTATGAGGCCCCACCACGACTTCACCCAGTAGAGGAACAGCAGGTAGAGTACCAGCACCACCGCGAACTTCGCCCACTGCAGCTTCGGATTTGTTTTCTTCTTTTTCTCCATAATTCTTTTTTGCAGCGGACTATACGGACTTATCGGACTCTTTCCCTTTTCTATCTTAGTCCGTGTCAGTCCGTGTAGTCCGCTGCCAATTAAAACTTAAACATATCTGAGATAGTCAGCAGCCCCTGATGCTCCTTGGTGTACTCCGCAGCCAGCACGGCACCGAGAGCAAAGCCCTTGCGCGAGTGGGCATCGTGACTGATGGTGATCAGGTCGGCCTCCGAGTCGTAGCGGACGGTATGGATGCCCGGCACCTCGCCGCGGCGGATGTCGTCCACGCGCAGCAGACGGGGGTCGGTGGTCTCCTCGGCCCACCCCTCCTTGCGGTCCAGGCGCTCCACGATCTCCTCGGCCAGCGTGATGGCCGTGCCACTGGGGTGGTCGAGCTTATGCACGTGGTGCGTCTCCTCCAGCTCCACGTCGTACTGCGGGAACTGGTTCATAATCTTGGCCAGGTAGCGGTTGACGGCCGAGAAGATGGCCACCCCGATGGAGAAGTTAGAGGCCCAGAAGAGCGTCTTGCCCTCCTCGCTGCAGGCCCGCCTCACGTCGTCGCCATGCTCCTTCAGCCAACCCGTGGAGCCGCTGACCACCTTCACCCCCCTGGCCCAGGCCTTCAGATAATTGCCGTAGGCCACCTGCGGGGCAGTGAACTCGATGGCCACGTCGGCCGATGCAAACTCAGGACTGTCGAAGTCCTGCTGGTTGTCAATATCAATGATACTCACAATCTCGTGACCACGGTCGAGGGCTATCTGCTCGATCATCTTGCCCATCTTGCCGTAGCCGATTAAAGCTATCTTCATACTTAATTCGAATTAAAACGCTGCAAAGGTACTAATTTAAATGAAGAATGAAGAATGAAGAGTGAAGAATTTGCTGCCGCCACACAAATTTTTCACTTTTCACTTTTCACTTTTAGCTTTTTTTTGCGTCTAACGGGTAAGAACATATAATTTAATAACAGATGAATACAAGCACTTCTTTTCGGAAATTATTGCTAATGGCAGCATTCGCTGCCTGTGTCAACGGGGCGAACGCACAGCTGCCCAATGAGAAATTCGGCAAACCGTCGAACCTGGAGTGGGACTACGTGGGCTGGGGCGATGCCACCACTGCCGACGCCATCATCCTCTCGAAGACGATGAAGGCCACCTATCAGCTCACTGACCAGGTGGACACCTACAACGAGTCGTTCTCCGACCTGGGTGCCGACAACATCACCGACTTCAGCAAGAACGTGATCGACCAGAGCAACATCCTGGTCAGGTATGAGGTGGCACTGCGCACCAAGATCCTGAAGCCCGAGGGTACACGCCATGCCAATATCGACATCACTTACTTCGACGTAGACAACGGCAACACCATTCTGCGCGACGAGCTGACGGACATGAAGGTCACGGTGTTCAGCAAGAACGAGAAGGGAAAGGTGGTGAAGCGAAAGGTGACGACCGGCGACTTCCGGCGGGAGCGCATCGACGCCAACTACATGGTGATGCACGTGGAGGTGCCCGGCGTCGAGCCTGGCAGCATCGTGGAGTACCAGTACAACCTGACCAGCACCCGGCCCACGTTCCTCTACGACTGGGTGTTCCAGGAGTGCATCCCGACGGTACGCTCGAAATGCGACATCGAGATTCCGGCATTCCTGCAGTTCTACATGAATGCGCCTATCAACAAACTCATCAAGTCGAACGTCGAGGTGGGCCGACTGGCATACGACACCAACCGCCCCGACCTGAAGAGAGGCAAGTCGATACCCACGAACCACTACACCATCACGGGCGACTATATCCTGCCCCAAGGACAAGCCCTGAAGCACAACCAGAACAGCACCGACGGCAAGAAGGAGGCCGCCGAGGAGGAAATAGCACCCTTCACCAGCCGCATCAACATGGCCAACGTTACCCCTCCGGCAGGCATGCCGAAAGGCAGTACGCACTTGAGGCTGAAATAAATTTTTAATTTCTCTTGCCACTGTTGCCACTTGCGGTTAACTCATTGGCGTTGAGCCGTTTACACGCTTGCAACAACATGTGTTTAGTGGCAACACCGAGCGGAATGCCATCCCATCAGACGACAGCGCGGAATGCCATCCCATCAGACGACAGAACGGACTGCTCCCCTGGCTGAAGGGCTGAGAAACTCTTCGTTCGGAAGTAGGGTGTTCGATATCTTGTACTCGGTTATCACCGACTTTTGTAGGGCGTTTTGTTTGTCAAACGCCGCATGGGAAAAAAGAGACCACTGGCTGGAATCGGCAGTCCAGGCCCTGGACCCGCCATAACGCCGCATCAGCGAGCCAAGCCTCTGGCGGCCCCGAACAGCCGTTGCCACTGTTGCCACTCTCTTGCCACTACGTAATCGGCTGACAATCAAGCGTGTAAGGCTTAGTGGCAAGAGTGGCAAGAGAAAAAATAATTCAGTTTTATTCTTTCGTTTCGCCGATTATTATTACCTTTGCCGAGGATATTAACAATGATAGAGAGAGATGATACTGTTAAGTTTTGATACAGAGGAGTTCGACGTGCCGCGCGAACACGGGGTAGACTTCTCACTGGAAGAGGGGATGGCCGTGTCGAAGGTGGGCACCAACCGCATCCTCGACGTGCTGAAGGAGAACGGCGTGCGCGCCACCTTCTTCTGCACAGGCAACTTTGCCGAAAACGCCCCCGAGGTGATGCAGCGCATCGCGGAGGAGGGCCACGAGGTGGCCTGCCACGGTGTAGACCACTGGCAGCCCCAGGCGAGCGACTTCGCCCGCTCGAAGGAGATTGTGGAGCGCGTCAGCGGCCGCACCGTCTACGGCTACCGCCAGCCCCGTATGTTCCCCGTGGTGGAGTCGGAAATCAAGCGCGTGGGCTACCGCTACAACTCGTCGCTCAACCCCGCCTTCATCCCCGGGCGCTACATGCACCTGACGGCTCCGCGCACCTGGTTCATGAAGGACGGCGTGATGCAGATACCCGCCTCGGTGACGCCGCTCGTGCGCTTCCCACTGTTCTGGCTGTCGCTGCACAACCTGCCCGAGGGCCTGTACCACTGGATGGTGCGCCGCGTGCTGAGGACGGACGGCTACTTCGTCACCTACTTCCACCCCTGGGAGTTCTTCGAGCTGCGCGAGCACCCGGAGTTCCGCATGCCCTTCATCATCCGCAACCACAGCGGGCGGCAGATGTGCCAGCGGCTGGACCGCCTCGTGAAGATGCTCAAGGAGCGCGGCCACGAGTTTATCACCTACAACGAATTCGTAAACCGCCATAACCCATGATCAAGCTTGCCACCGTATCACCCTGCTATAATGAAGAGGAGGTGCTCCGCCACTCCGTGGAGCGGCTGTCGGCCCTCTTCGAGCGCATGACGGCCGAGGGGCTCATCTCCAGAGACTCGATGATGGTGTTCGTCAACGACGGCAGCCGCGACCGCACCTGGGAGATTATCCGCCAGCTGCACCAGGAGAACCGCTTCGTGCGGGGCATCAACCTCTCGCGCAACGAGGGCCACCAGAACGCCCTCTTCGCCGGCATGATGACCGCCCGCGAATGGGCCGACGCCATCGTCACCATCGACGCCGACCTGCAGGACGACATCGAGTGCATCCCCCAGATGGTGCGCCACTTCGAGGAGGGCTACGACATCGTCTACGGCGTGAAGGTGTCGCGACAGGGCGACCCGCTGATGAAGAAGCTCACCGCCCAGACCTTCTACAAGCTGCAGAGCGCGATGGGCGTGGAAAGCGTCTACAACCACGCCGACTTCCGGCTGATGAGCCGCCGCTCGCTCGATATGCTCAGCACCTACAAGGAGCACAACCTCTACCTGCGGGGGCTCATCCCGCAGATAGGACTGCCCTCGACCACCGTCGACGACACCATCAGCGAGCGCTATGCCGGCAGCTCGAAATACACGCTGGGCAAGATGATGGGACTGGCCCTGAACGGCATCACGGCCTTCTCCGTGAAGCCTCTGTACCTGATCTTCAACATCGGGCTGCTGTTCCTCGTCGTCGCCTTAGGCATCGGGGTCTACGTGGCCTACGCCCTCATCACCGGCTCGGCCGTCCACGGCTGGGCATCACTGATGCTGTCCGTATGGCTCGTGGGGGGCTTCATACTCACCTCGCTCGGCATCATGGGGGCCTACATCGGCAAGATCTATACCGAGGTGAAGCACCGCCCGCTGTTCCACGTACAGGAAATCCTCTGAGGGCTACTTCAGCAGGTGGTACATCCCGCCGGCGAAAGGCTTCACCACGCCCTTCAGCTCCAACTGGAAGAGCAGGGCCGACAGCTGGCCGATGGGGATGCCAGTCTTCACGCTCAGCACGCTCAGCTGCAGGTCGTTAGCCTGCTGGAGCTGCGCCACGATGGCCTGCTCCTCTGCCGTGAGGTCGGGGAATAGATTTCTTTCGATTCCATCGGCCAGTGCGTGCCTCCTGCCGGCCTCCTGCTGCCAGCCCATAGCCCGGGCGAAGTCGTCGGCACAGGAGATCAGTGCCGCCACATTGTCGCGAATCAGGTTGTTACACCCCGCGCTGTAGGGCATGTCTACCGAGCCGGGGAAAGCGAACACATGGCGGTCGTAGCTCTGGGCTATCTCGGCCGTGATCAGTCCCCCACCCTTCGCAGCACTCTCCACCACGATGCAGGCATCCGACATGCCTGCCACGATGCGGTTGCGGCGCACGAAGTTGGGCTTGTCGGCATTGGTCTGCGACATGAACTCGGTGAGCAGCCCGCCCTGGGAGAGCATCCGCGCCGCCGTGTCGCGGTGGCGGTAGGGATAGATCTGGTCAAGCCCGTGGGCCAGCACACCCACCGTGGGATAGCCGTTCTCCAGGGCGTGCCGATGGGCACAGATGTCAACCCCGTAGGCCAGCCCGCTGACGATGAGCACCTGCGGGCACTGCTGCCTGAGGTCGCCTACAAAGCGGCGTATCAGGTCGCCGCCGTAGCTGGTCATCTGGCGGGTGCCCACGACGCTGATGACCTTCGCCTGGTTCAGGTCGGCATTGCCGCGATAGTAGAGCACGATAGGCGCATCGGGGCACTCCGTGAGGCGCCGGGGGTAGTCGTCGTCCATGAGCGTCAGGCCCCTGATCTGGTGCTCCTGCATGAATCGGAGTTCAAATTCCGCCCGTTTCATCGGCTCACTCCAGTCCTTCAGGGCTTCCTGCAGGCGCGGCGAACAGTCTTTCAGGATATCGCCGATATCGTTCCTGTGTTCATAGAGCATCTGGGCACTGCCAACGGTACGGTACAGCTCGAGTGCCGTCGCATAATTGAAATTGCTGATGCGCGTCAGCGCCATCGCGTAGAACAGTTCTTCCATATCTTGTTTATAGTTTAGAGTTTATAGTTTATAGCTGATTACCTTGCATGCGAGATTTAAGGGTACCTTGCATAGAAGACAGCATCTTATAAATTGTGCCAATCTCTGATTCTATTCGCTCGAATTGTTCGGTATTTATATATAATAAATCTAAAGCTATTTCCGTCTGGCACATTAACTCCATCAAAGAACCATACGAGATCTCCAGGAAATGGAACTGCTCTTTTGGAGAAGCCTTTGCAGTTCCCTCTGCTATATTTGACGGTATAGATATTACGGCTCTTCGCATCTGATCGCTAAGAGCATACTTCTCTTCCTTAGGGAACCTTCCTGACATTTCATAAATATCCTTTACCAATTCTCTTGCAGCTTGATAAACATTTAGTTTACGATAAGAAAAATTATATTGTATCATTGCTTTTTCATTTTAAAAGGTAATCATCTATAAACTATAAACTTTAAACTATAAACCAAAAGAACTACCCCCTAAGGTACTCGTAGCCGAAGCGGCAACGCAGGCAGTCCTTACGGTCGCAGTACTCCTTCTTCAGCTGGATGAGGGCCTGGGAGTCGCCAGCCGTCTGTACGGGCAGGCCCACCTGCTGCCACATGCGGATGATATAGTTGTTCTCGGCCTTCAGCTGCTCCAGGAAGTCGAAGGCACGGTCGCAGAGCACCTCCTTGCCCTGATGGCGGCCTACGGCGAAGAGCATCGGGATGGCGGTGTTGATGAGCAGCAGGTTGAGCGAGCCGTAGCCCAGGTGCTTCTCGGTCTTCGAGCTGGTGGAGCCGAAGGTGTAGTGGGTCTCCCAGTAGGGTGTGACGTGCGAGCTGAGCAGCCGTTTCACCTGCTCCACCGTCTCGCACTCTATCAGCTGGCTCAGCCCCGCCTTCTGCTGATAGTAGAGGCTGGCCAGCTGCGAGATGCGGATATGGGGGAAGTTCTGCGGGCGCAGCCGGAGGAAGCGCCAGAGGTGAAAATCCATCGGTTTCATCGAGAATTTATGAGCCAGGTAGAGGTACTCGTTGCGCAAGCGGGCGAAGTAGCCCTCGTTGAGCGCCGTCTGCTGGTAGTAGTCGGGCACGGCCTCCAGTTCCAGCAGTCCGGCCTGCCCCATGAAGATGGCCTCTATCTGGAAGAGGTCGTCGCGGTGGTGGCCCACGGCCTGCAGCGGTATGCAGCGCGCCCACTGCTCGAAGGCGTCGTTGTTGATGCCGAAACCGTAGTTACGCGCCAGCGTTACGAAGTAGGCATCCTCCCAGGAGCCGTTGCTCTGCTCCACCCGCTTGCGGATGGCCTCCGTCTTCTGCTCCAGCCGCTCCGTCTGCAGGGCCGCCATCCAGGCGTGTACCATCAGGCGCGTCAGCCGGGGGATGACCTTGTAGCAGGGCGGGTAGCTGTCGGTCTTGAGCAGCTCGTCGTAGTGCTGCCTGATGGTCTCGGGCACGCTGAGCTGCAACTGGGGTATGCGCTCGCCTCGGGCGTTCACCACGTCGCGGTCTACTACGCCGGCCACATGCAGCACCACATTATTATAACGGGCGTCGCGGTCGTGGCCGTGCTGATACCAGTCCGACGACTTGTCGTGTATCTCCACATTGCCCACCCACAGCGTGCGGTTGATGTTCACCTTCGCGTTGAAGAAGTCGGGTCCTGCATTGCGGTTGTGCAGCCCCGGGTCAATCACTTCGACGAACTTGCCGTCCGTCGTCTCCAGTTCCCTCAGGGGGAACAGCTTGTGCTTCCACACATAATGCAACAATTGCTCCATAGTATTTCTGATAAGTTTAACACTCTAACTGGCGGCAAAGATACGAACTTTTCCCGAAACTGCCAAACTTTTCCGCCTCTTTTTTGCCGTTTGAGAATTATTTCGTATATTTGCACCGACAAAATCGGAAAGCTATGGCAGAGAAGAGAGGTTACGGCATAGGCCTGCAGTGGTTCCCCGACTTCATCAAGCGCGGGGCCATCTATGTGGACAAGACGGAGTACGTCTACAAGATGGCGCATTCGAATGCGAAGAATTTCTTCCTGAGCCGCCCCAGGCGGTTCGGCAAGTCACTCTTAGTGAGCACCCTCGAAGCCTACTTCAGCGGGCGCAGGGAGCTGTTCAAGGGGCTGGCCATCGACAGTCTGGAGAAGGAATGGGTGGAATATCCCGTCATCCACCTCGACCTGAGCAGCGGCAAGTACTACGAGCTGGCGCGGCTCCACGGCACCATCAGCAATATGCTAAGGCATGAAGAGGAGAAATGGAACATCGCCAATGTGGAAGACCCCTATAATTATGATGCGCGCCTGAGCAACCTTATTCTGGCTGCTTACAAACAGACAGGCCGCGAGGTGGTGGTGCTCATCGACGAGTACGACGCGCCGATGCTCGACAGCATCGCCAAGCCCGACCTGCAGGACCAGATACGCGACCGCATCCGCAACCTGTTCTCACCGCTGAAGGCACAGGCGCAGTACCTCCGCTTCGTGTTCCTGACAGGCATCTCGAAGTTCTCGCAGCTATCAGTGTTCAGCGAGCTGAACAATCTGAACATCCTGACCTTCGACCCCGAGTACGAAGGCTGCTGCGGCATCACCGAGGAGGAGCTGCTGACACAGCTCAGGCCCGACATCGAGTGGCTCAGCGAGGCCTCCGGGCTATACGGAGGCAAGAAGATGGACTACGACGAGACGGTGGCGGCACTGAAGCGGATGTACGACGGCTACCACTTCTCAAAGAGAATGACCGACATCTATAACCCCTGGAGTCTGTTCTACGCTTTCGAGAAGGGTGAAATCGGGAATTATTGGTTCTCCACCGGCACCCCGTCGTCGCTCATCAACCTGATGCGGGTGAAGCAGTTCAACATGCCTGAACTGGAGGGCTTCGAGGCCAACATGAATCAGTTCGATGCTCCCACCGAGCGCATCAGCGATCCGGTGCCCGTGCTCTTCCAGAGCGGCTACCTGACCATCAAAGGCTTTAATCCAGACACTGGTCGCTATCTGCTGGGATTCCCCAATGAGGAAGTGTACAGGGGATTTGCCGACTCGCTCTACAACTACTATGCCCCTGACTACATAGGCAGCAGCAACCGCATGGATGGCGTCATGTGGGACTTGCGCCTGAAGAAGATCACCTTCGAGCAGTTCCTCGAGGCCGTGCGCAAGTGGTACGCGGGCATACCATACTCCATCACCAGCCAGAACCAGAACGAGCAGTTCTACCAGTCGCTCTTCTACTCGCTGATGGTGGGCGTGGGGGCGGACGTGCATGCCGAGGAGCAGACCAGCGACGGGCGGATGGACATCTCGCTGAAGATGCAGGATGCCATCTACATCCTGGAGTTCAAGTACGACAAGACCACCGAGGAGGCCATGGAGCAGATCTGCCGCAAGGACTATGCCGTGCGCTTCGCCGCCGACCCTCGCCCCGTGTATGCCGTGGCCCTGAACATCGACGCACGGCGGCGCACCATCGAAGGCTACGAGATAGCCCAGCTGACATAGCGTCTGCCAGGGAAACAAAGGTCGAAATGCCGTTAATTCTTCATCGTTTTTGATGAACTGCCCCCTTTCCGTGACGAACTCGGAGGGCATAAAAATAATTCTGGCAAAAAGCTTGCACGCCTCAGACTTTTGCCGTAATTTTGCAAGGTGACAAATCACTTTGGGAAATGAAAACAGCAAGGACAATGACTCGGATGCGGCTGATGCTGCTCTTTCTCTGCCTGCGGACTATGGCGGTGGCTCAGACGGAGAGCCAGCTGACCTTCCGCCGCTACACCATACAAGACGGACTGCCACAGATGCAGGCAGAACGGCTTTGGCAAGATTCACAGGGATATATCTATATAGGTACGCTGTCGGGCTTCGTGCGCTTCGACGGCAGGGAGTTCACCCCCTTCCTTAAGGGCCGGCGCGAGAACATCGTGGGTTTTGCCGAACATGGGGGCGAGGTGAGGGCCCTGAGCTTTCGCAGACAGTGGTTCATCGAGGACAACAACGAGCTGACGATGGAACCCATCGACAGGCGGGGCGAATGGTTGCTGAACAATATGAACAGCAGCGACCTGCCCAACGGCTATGCGCTGCTGGAGGACGAGCAGGAGGAGCACCGCAGGCTCTGCCGCGTGACAGCCGCTGGCATGCAGCCCATCCTGAGCAGCGAAGCCCTGAACCGCATGACTCCCGACAGGAAACTCTACCTCGACGGCCACACCCTCTATATTCCCTCTGGCGACATCTTCGCCTACCGCCGCATCGACGGACGCCTCTATGCCTTCGGCAGAAGCGGCATCAGCATCGTGGAGGGCAGACGGAAGGTGCGCAACATCTGCCGCGCGCCAGAAGGCTGGCAGCAGACATTCTACGGCCTCATCGTCAGGAGCAGCGAGCAGCGCGGCGGGCGACAGACATTCCCGCCCACCGTTATCGCCGACGAACACAGCCTGTACACCTTCGACGGACGGCGGGTAGAGCAGATAGCCACTGGCTTCAACCTGATCATGGACCTGCTGATAGACCGCTGGGGGCGCCTCTGGGTGGCTACCTATCAGGGGGTCTACTGCTACTTCCACCGCACCTTCACCAACCACCGGTTAGAGGATGTCGGTGACATCGTCAGGGCCGTGGCCGAGAGAGACGGCCAGCTGGTGACGGGCACGCTCAACGGCAAGCTGATGGCAGGCCGACAGGTGGTGAGCGACGACCCGGAGCAGTTCTATCAGCCATCGGCAGTCACCATCGGCGGCACCGTATATATGGCAGGCAATGGCGACGTGTGCAGCTACGACGGCACGCAGCAATGGCTCCAACTGCCGAAAGACCGCTACCAGTTTGTGGCCAAGGCAGGCAACCGCCTCATCGTTGGCAGCCGCAGCACGGTCACGGCCTACGATACGAGATCCCGCCAGCTCGACACCCTCGCCACCGATGTCCGCCACCCCTGGTGCGCCGCTCAGGACAAAGAAGGACGACTCTGGGTGGGCACCAGCCTCGGTCTCTACTGCGACGGACGGCTGAGCGACTATCCCCAGAGGCTCGTCATCACCACGATGGATGCCGACTCGGCAGGCAACGTCTATTTCGCATCAGCCGACTCGCTGTTTATGATCCGCCACGGCAAGGTCAGTCATATAGACCTGCCACAGCTGCAGGGCCACGAGGTGCGCTCGCTGCACGCATCGCCACGGGGCTTCTTAGTGGTAGCTGCCGTCGACGGGCTTTTCGTGGGCCGGCTCAGCAAGGAAGGCCAGGTGAGCCAACTGCACTTCTTCAACCACCTGAACGGCTTCACGATGACGGAGCCCCTGAAGGCACAGATGGCCGAGACGGCAGACGGCACGGTATGGCTGCCGGGAGTGGAGCAGATGACATCATTCAAGCCCGCCGACCTGCTGGCCTACGACGAGAGCGACACTTACATCGCCCCACCCCTCCGTTGGTGGCAGCACTGGTGGGTATGGCTGGCTGCGCTGCTGCTGACAGCCCTGGCCGCCTGGTGTGCCGCCCGCTGGTATGAGGAGCACCGCAACCGTCAGCGCATGATACGTCTGCAGAGGGAGAAGCTACAGCAGCAGCAGCAGATAGACGCCATCCGGAAGAAGGCCATCGAGGCCGAACCAACCACCCTGGCCCAGGACATTGTGAAGATGACGGAGCGAACAGGCGATGAGCGTCTCACCCTGCGCACGGCCACCGGCACCATCGTGGTAGAGGTTAAGGACATCGCCTGTTTCAAGGCCGACGGCAACTACTCGCAGCTCTTGACTTTCCACACCACGGAAATGGTGCTCGTCAGTCTCGGTAAACTTGAGAAGAGACTCAATCCGGACACCTTCGCCAGAGCCGACCGCAGCACGCTGGTGAATATCCACAACATCAGCCAACTGCTGCCCCGACAGCACACCTGCATCTTCCGCTCCGCCACAGGAAAAGAGGTCGAGGTAACACTGCTGACACCAGCCTTCAAGCGTCTGCAAGACCTCCTTCAGGCTTGAGAACCTGCTCAGATGTGGAGCTTGTAGCCCAGGGTGAACTGTATGACGCTATTGCGGATGCTGCCGTTGCTCTTGTTGACCTTGGTAAGGCCTAAGTTGTAGCGCGCGTCAATCACGAAGTCGGAGAACTCATAGGAAAGGCCGATGGGCACACTGAGGTCTATCGACTGCATACCGCTCTTCACGTCGTACTCATTCTTGTTCGCCTTTTGCTTGGCAGAGAGCAGGAAGGCTGGCTGCAAACCTATCTTCAGTGCGAAGTTGCGAGCCACGTAGAAGTTGGCCAGCACGGGGATGTTGAGGAAATTGAAATTGTCCTTCAGGTCGCCAGTGTAGCTGCATCCCTGCATGGAGTAGAACAGGCCTGCCGAGAGACCTAACAGCGGACTGAACTGATACATACCGTCGGCACCTACCACCAGGCCAATCTTGATGCTGTTGCTGCTGATGTCGCCGGCAAAGTTGGCCAGGTTCATACCCACCTTCGGAGCAATGGAGAAGGTTCCCTCGTCCTGCTGTGCACTTGCTGTGATGGTGGCTACCATCATCACAACCATAATCAATAATTTCTTCATATTACACAAAACTTAATTAGTTATAAATAAAAATAAAACCTTGAATTCATCAGCGTCCTCTTTCCCATCTTAAAACTATTATTAATTGGTTAGAAATATTTCTTCCGTAGGCCATGTTGCGCTGAGTTGGTGCTGCAAATATACGAAAAAGGAATGAAAGTCGGTGCGCCCGAAATACGGTTTTTGATGAACTGGCTGATTATAAGGACGAACTAAAGGCCACAATATGTTTTATGGCTTTTTCTTTGCCGTTTGAGAATTTTTTCGTATATTTGCACGCAAAATCAGTAAGCTATGGCAGAGAAGAGAGGATACGGCATAGGCCTACAGTGGTTCCCCGACTTCATCAATCGCGGAGCCATCTATGTGGATAAGACGGAGTACGTCTACAAGATGGCGCATTCGAATGCGAAGAATTTCTTCCTGAGCCGCCCCAGGCGGTTCGGCAAGTCACTCTTAGTGAGCACCCTCGAAGCCTACTTCAGCGGGCGCAGGGAGCTGTTCAAGGGGCTGGCCATCGACAGTCTGGAGAAGGAATGGGTGGAATATCCCGTCATCCACCTCGACCTGAGCAGCGGCAAGTACTACGAGCTGGCGCGGCTCCACGGCACCATCAGCAATATGCTAAGGCATGAAGAGGAGAAATGGAACATCGCCAATGTGGAAGACCCCTATAATTATGATGCGCGCCTGAGCAACCTTATTCTGGCTGCTTACAAACAGACAGGCCGCGAGGTGGTGGTGCTCATCGACGAGTACGACGCGCCGATGCTCGACAGCATCGCCAAGCCCGACCTGCAGGACCAGATACGCGACCGCATCCGCAACCTGTTCTCACCGCTGAAGGCACAGGCGCAGTACCTCCGCTTCGTGTTCCTGACAGGCATCTCGAAGTTCTCGCAGCTATCAGTGTTCAGCGAGCTGAACAATCTGAACATCCTGACCTTCGACCCCGAGTACGAAGGCTGCTGCGGCATCACCGAGGAGGAGCTGCTGACACAGCTGAAGCCCGACATCGAGTGGCTCAGCGAGGCATCGGGGCTATATGGTGGCAAGAAGTTGGACTACGACGAGACGGTGGCTGCCCTGAAGCGGAAGTACGACGGATACCACTTCTCCAGAAGAATGACCGACATCTACAATCCCTGGAGCCTGTTCTACGCCTTCGATACCGGTGAAATCGGGAATTACTGGTTCTCCACCGGCACCCCGTCGTCACTTATCAACCTGATGCGGGTGAAGCAGTTCAACATGTCAGAGCTGGAGGGCTTTGAGGCAGACTTAGACAGGTTTGACGCGCCCACCGAGCGCATCAGCGACCCGGTGCCTGTGCTCTTCCAGAGCGGCTACCTGACGCTGAAGGGCTACAACCCCGATACGGAAAACTATATCCTCGGCTTCCCCAACGAGGAGGTCTACAAGGGCTTCGGCACTTCACTCTACCAGTACTACTGCGCCGACTATATCGGCAGCCGCAACCAGATGAACAATGCCTACCAGTACATGCGCCTGAAGAAGATCACCTTCGAGCAGTTCCTCGAGGCCGTGCGCAAGTGGTACGCGGGCATACCATACTCCATCACCAGCCAGAACCAGAACGAGCAGTTCTACCAGTCGCTCTTCTACTCGCTGATGGTGGGCGTGGGGGCGGACGTGCATGCCGAGGAGCAGACCAGCGACGGGCGGATGGACATCTCGCTGAAGATGCAGGATGCCATCTACATCCTGGAGTTCAAGTACGACAAGACCACCGAGGAGGCCATGGAGCAGATCTGCCGCAAGGACTATGCCGTGCGCTTCGCCGCCGACCCTCGCCCCGTGTATGCCGTGGCCCTGAACATCGACGCACGGCGGCGCACCATCGAAGGCTACGAGATAGCCCAGCTGACATAATCCCCACAAGACTTACAATGCTTTTTGAGGGAACTGAGGGCGGAGCGTCAGCCCAACGGCAAAAGAGAAAACCGGGTAGCCTGCGGCTTTGGCAGGACTACCCGGCGGGTTATCTATATCATCATTTGCAATTCACCTGAGTGACGCCCTCATTTCATGCTTCATCTGAAAGCGAAAAAGGGGAAGGCATTTCCATTACTTTTACAGTATGATCCAAAAAAGTTATACGGTGCATGATGATAAAACGCTACACGATACGCACATGCCCATCCGTTGTACGATTCAGCCCTTGTGCTTGTAAAAGAATAATAATATCCATTATCAAAGTTAAGGTCTGTGAGACTATAAAAATATGTACGGAATCTTCCACCAGGATAGCCGGAGAACACACCATCCACATTAAGACCATCTGGCCTTAACATTGACTGGCCTTGTAGCTGAAGTCAAAGTGCTCCATCTGTGGAGAAGCGTACGCTCTTTTCTTTTGTTTTCTCATGATCTAAATGGTTTAGTTGTTTCATCTGCCACAAAGTTAAGGGAAAGTATCGAGACGGCATGCATTCCGATGACACTTTTTGACGAACTGGCACTTGGGAGTGACGAATTCAGAGGGTTGGGCGGCGTTTGACAAGCAAAACGTCCTACATGCAATGGAGGCAGACGGGTTGGCCGTTGTCCCTATATTGCTAATTAGAAACAATTTATGCCAAAGAACGTTAAAGCACCTGCCGCCATACACATTATTTCACTATATTTGCGACGAGAAAATCAACCCTGAGTGTTATGACTACATTAATTATCGTTATCGCCCTGGTGGTAATCGTGGGAGGCTACTTCGTCTCTACCCAGCGCTCGCTGGTCAGTCTTGATGAACTGTGTAAGAACGCGCTGAGCCAGATAGAGGTTCAGCTGAACTCGCGCTTCGACGCCGTGATAGCCCTGGCCAAGACGGCGGCGCAGTATGCCAAGCACGAGTCGGATACCATCATCGAGGCAGTGAAAGCCCGTGGCGGCAATCTCGCCGGAGCCCCGGCAGCAGGCACCCCGGCAGCCATCAATCAGCAGTCGGACCTGCTCGGCCAGCTGATGGGCCGGCTGAACGTGGTGTTCGAGCGCTATCCCGAGCTGAAGGCCAGCGACCTCTACCGCGAGGCCCAGGAGGGCATGAAGCAGTATGAGGAGAATGTACGCATGAGCCGTATGATCTACAACGACACGGCCACGAAGATGAACCGCATGGTGCGCCAGTGGCCGTCGAGTATCGTGGCTTCGATGCTCCACTTCGACCAGAAGGAGTATCTGAAGGTGGACAGCGAGGAGAAACGACAGTACCCCAACCTCGATGAAGCATTCAAGAAGTAGTTATTTCAGAGGTGAGAGGATAGAGGTGAGAGGTGAGAGAATAGTTCTGCTTGCAGGACTGTTGCTGACCGTGCTGACCGCTGGTGCTGCGCCTGTGCTGCGCAACCTGGACATCCGCGTGCTGCTGCAGAAGAACGGCGATGCGCGGATCACGGAGGTCAGGCAGATGCAGATTGACTCGGAGGGCACGGAGTGCTACATCGGGATGGCCACGATGGGCGACAGCGAGGTGCGCGACCTCGAGGTGAGCGACGAGACGGGCCTGGTGTACACCAACACCGGCGACTGGGACGTGGAGCGCAGCCGCCAATGGAAGGAGGGCAAGTGCGGCATAGTGAAAACCCGTGGCGGCTACGAGCTCTGCTGGGGCCTGGGCCAGAGCGGCGACCGTACCTACACCACCAGCTACACGCTGACCGGACTGGTGCGCTCCTACCCCGATGCCGACGCCATCCGCCATGTGTTCATGGATGCCGGCGTCAATCCCAAACCCGAGCAGGCACGCCTCATTATCACCTCCGACATCGACTCGGTGAGTTTCACGGCCGACAACTGCGGCGTATGGGGCTTCCGCTTCGGCGGTGAGCTCTCCTTTGAGGACGGCAACATCGTGGTTTGGAACACGGAGCCCTTCGGCAGCAGCGGCGCCCTGTACGTCATGGTGTATTTCCTCAAGGGGATGTTTGAACCGTGGTATCAGGAGGAGGGAACGTTCGAAGAGAAGAAGCAGGCAGCCCTCGAGGGCAGCGACTACACCGTCGACGACGAGATGACTGCAGGCGACGTGCTGGCACTGATTTGCCTGCTGTTGTTCTTCGTCCTCATGCCTGTCGTGCTGGTAGTATGGAACATCATCTATGTATGGCGCGCTCGCAAGAAGGCCAACAAGGACTTGCTCTGGTATCGCGACATACCCCTGGAGGGCAACCTGCAGGAGGCCAACAAGATCATCAATGCCTACAGCTACTTCACGGCCAACTACAACAACCTGCTCTCGGCCTGCATCCTGAAGCTCATCAATATGGGAGCCATCAGTATCGAACAGCGCCTGAATGCGAAAGGCAAAGAGGAGCAGAACTTCGTCATCCACGACCTGCCACAGGCCGACCGTCAGCCCGTGCTGCTGCGCCAGATCCACAACATCTTCCGCCGCGCGGCAGGCCAGGACACCATCCTCGAGCCACGGGAGCTGAAGCAGTATATGCGCAGCAGCTACAGCCAGAGCATCACCGACTCGTTCATCAACACGCTGCATGCCAAGACCTCAATCTCACAGTATAAGGACCGCCTCGACGAGGTGCGCCAGCTGTTCGGGCTGAAGAAGTTCCTCAAGGAGTTCTCGCTGCTCGACGAGCGCCACGTCGGCGAGGTCGGCCTGTGGAAGGACTATATGATCTACGCCACGCTCTTCGGCATCGCCGACCAGGTGATACGCGACATGAAGAAGATCAACCCCGAGTACTTCAACATGGACCAGGTGGCCCGCCAGATGGCCGACGACCGCACGCTGCCGATGATCTACTCCACGATGCACTCCGGCACCGCTCGCGCCGCCATGAACAAGGCCGAGCGCGAGGCCCGCGCCTCGGGCCGGGGCGGCAGCAGCTCGTGGGGCGGCGGTGGCGGCGGCTTCTCAGGCGGTGGCGGCGGTGGCGGCGTCAGGTAAGACCCTTACTCCACATCAGCGAAAAGAAATCCTTTACATAATCGGAATGGCCAAGGAATTTCCAGAAATAATTCATCATTCGTCATCCATAGTTCATAATTATTTCGTATCTTTGGATAAAATCGTAAACCCTTTGTAAATAAAGGCAGTTCGGAGGACTGAGAAAAATCGGGGTTCTTGCTTAGGCAAGCGGCAAAGCCGAGCGACGAACTGGCAACGGTTCTTACACCTAAAGGTATAAGCGAGCAAGGCTCGTGGCTCATTTCCTCATTCTGCCGTGATTTGCTTGTCAATGCGCTCGACCTATGGTCGCTTCGCTCTGCGAAGAACTCCCGATGCTGAGCCACCAGTCTGTTTCAATGGCCCATTGTCGGGAGCAAAGGTACAAAGAATTATTCAATTAACCAAGGGGAAAACAAAAATAACGACTAAATTGGTATATATAGGCAACTAAAAGAACATATTATATGGTTATTCCCAACTCTCTTAGTACTGTATTCAAGTCGCAACAGCGAACTCCCATTGCATTACAGGCATCTGGAATCATTACTCGTTTTTTACTATTCGGGCTGGAACCTTCATAAGTTACAAGTGTCAAATGCTTAGCCGAAGCAGTTGCAATGAGACATGCATCCGCAACATTTGCGAATGTATTCAATGCTTGTGGGCTATAAACAGGATTAGACTTTGCCCAGTTCTGAACATTTGCATATTGAATCATTACATCAGCATCCAATGATAAATAGAAAGACTTTGGAGCATTTGTCTTTAACCATTCCGTCAGTTCATCTTTACCCTTATCTATTTCTTCCTTGACAGTGACGCTTGTAAATATATCTCCAGAATTGACCATTTCACGGAATCTTTCCCAAAACGTAGGCCAAATGTCCATTGGCATCTCGTTCTTGGAGCGAATAAATATATTGGTGTCAAATATATATGCCATAGTCCACTTATACGTTATTGTTCATGAAATGCTGGTAAGTATTCCCATACAGACCTGTTAGGCGGTAAGCATCTGTATAGCTCAACTGCCGATTATTGACCGCATTGCGGACATGAATAGCAAAAAGCCTCCCAACACGTTTCACACTGGTCAGATAGAAACTGCCGCCACCACCTTCTTTCTTCTTGTTAATCGGCCTTTTACTGTATTCCAACCAAAATGCCCTATAATCTATATCACTCATCAGCCTCAAGTCATGGGCACGACGCGCAACAACTATCTCACTTACCTTGAACTTTCGAGATACTCTCTTGATATCTCCTGTCCACACATCTTGGAGTACATCTGCCGGAACCAAAAACTCTGCCGCAACCTTGTCACAATAGGATTCTACCGTATCATGACTGAATAATTCTTCACCAGCATGCCCCGCACTAATGCCCAACATAATATGGGCTGTCTCATGTATAATGGTAAACATTTGGGCAGACTTGCTGTCTGCGCTGTTTACGAATATATAAGGCGCAGTTTGGTTTACAAGGGCAAACCCACGACATTCACTGACTTTCAAGGCTCGGTGCGTGTTATTACCCACCACGCCGTTAAAGGCCAAAAAAACACCTGCTTCCTCTAATTTCTGAGTCAGAGTATTTAATGCTTCTTCGATTTTCTGATATCCAAAAGCCCAACGAGACTCCAGCTGTAGGGTTTCGCGCAACAAAGAAACAGCCTCGCTAATAGGCGTGCTCAATTGGATGGAGTCAACAATCTCGCATGCGCCTATTTCGTTTAAGTAATCCTCAAGCCAATCTTGACGACTTTGTACATTCATCACCGTATCGTAGACATTCAAGTCAAAATGGCTGTTCTGTCCAGCCTCACCCCTGAACATAGGAAAAGGAATAGTCTCCCTTGGGGCTTGTTGCAAGAACAAGTATCCAAAGGGTACGAAGAACTTGGAAGCGAATCTCTGTAATTGGCTAATTGTAGGCAGTTTTTCCTCATACAACCAATCACCCAACTTGGGGAAAGCCTCTACAGCTTTCTCCGGCGCAGTTTCATTCTTCCGTGGATGACCATAGGGTAACAACTATCCGAATATA
>CAMHUC010000008.1 GCA_946188155.1 uncultured bacterium
TCACCGAGATAAGCGAGAGCACACAGGAGGCACCTGCAGAGCTGCTGGAGAACGAACAGACGCGCAAGGCACTGAGTATCGTTGAGAAGTCGGCCATGACTGAGGCTCAGCTCTACGCCTACGAGCGGTTCATGTTGTCCATCGTCGACGAGCGTGTCATCCTCGAAGGTTTCTACAAGGAAGGCATGGAGAAAGGCATGGCCGAAGGCATTGAGAAAGGCATTGAGAAAGGCATGGCCGAAGGCATTGAGAAAGGCAAAGCCGAAGCCGAGGCTATACGCATCAAGGAGCGTCTCGATAGCGCAAGAAGCCTGAAGGAGAACGGCGTTCCCATCGACTTGATAGCCAAAAGCCTCCATCTCACTGACGAAGAACTACAGCAACTGTAGCCTCCATTCGTGTCAGATTTTTGAAGATTTTTGTCCCCCAAACACAAGCTGTCACCGACCCCTCGCGAGCCGGCAGCTCCATATAGCGCGGATAGTATTTTTTTCGCCTAACTATTTGGTCATTTCAGGAAAAATGCGTAACTTTGCAACCGTTATCAACATTGTATGACTTTAAATTCAACGCTTATGAAAAAGAAAATGAACCTGTTCAGTGTGAAATCCCGCCAAACGCTTGGCCGTTTCGGAAATTCTTCGTACTTTTGCCCCTGTCAAGGCGTGACGGTCGGCAGGCGTGTCAACCAACTGGCTAACTGAGGGAGGACGGAACGATGGGAAAGTTTATCAATCCGTTTACCGACATGGGCTTCAAGCTCATCTTCGGCCAGGAGGTGTCAAAGCCGATCCTGATTGAGTTCCTCAACAGCCTGCTCAAAGGCGAGCGACGAATCAAAGACCTGAAGTTCCTGGACAACTATCAGATGAGAACCTCCGACGAGGACCGCTCACTGATCTACGACATCTACTGCCAGCAGGACAACGGCGAGTATATCATCGTCGAGATGCAGAACAGGAGCCAGCCCTACTTCAAGAACCGCAGCATCTTCTATGCCTCGCGGGCTGTCGTGAGGCAAGGGCAGAAAGGGCCTGAGTGGAACTATGAGTACAAGGCGGTCTACGTCATCGCGTTCCTGAACTTCGAGCGCAAGGACATCTCCGACAGCTTCCGCTGCGACGTGGCCCTGATGGACATGGAGAAGAATACGCTGTTCTCGGACAAGATCCGGCTCGTCTACCTCCAGCTGCCGCTGTTCAGGAAAGAGCCCGATGACTGCCAGAATACTTTCGAACGAATCATATATGTACTGAAGAATATGGAAATACTGGAGAGAATGCCCTGGCTGGCGAAGGATGCCGTCTTTCAGCGGTTGGCCAGCATCGCCGAGGTTGCTGCACTGAGCAAGGACGACCGCCGGAAGTACGACGAGAGCCTCCGCAAGTACCGTGACACCATCAGCGTCATGGAAGGACAGTATCAGGAGGGCTGGGAGAAAGGCTTGGCGGAAGGCGAAGCGAAGGGCGAGGAGAAGGGGTTGGCTAAAGGTGAACGCTTAAAAGCCATAGATTCAGCTCGGAAGATGAAGTCCAAGGGCTATGCTGATGAAGATATCTCAGATATTACGGGGTTGTCTATGGAAGAGTTGGCGGCTCTGTAACTTGGGAATATATGTTCTTTTGCACCATTATAAACTAAGCTGTCACCTACCCCTCGCGGGCCGGTGACAGCGAAAAAACAATTATTAACCTAATTTACTACTATGTGAACCGTCCGACCCTCACGGGCTGCAGCCCACTGCTTTCCATAAACATATTACTATTAAAAATGGAAACTCTATAACCATGTGCCCTGTGGTATAACCTTGACAAAATCTCTGTCTAATTCCCACTGTAGGGCGTTTTGCTTGTCAAACGTCGAAACCCAGGCTGGCGGCGTTTGACAAGCAAAAGCCCTACAGCCCATCCGTTTTGACATGAATCTCGTCGACACAACACATTAGCGATTGATGCGGGGCGTGCGGATGCCGGTGCTCTCCGGCTCCAGTGCCACGATGGTGTTGGGCCGGAAGGGGGAGTCCTGGCGGTAGGTCTTCAGCACGCGGCCCTGCCACATATATGGATAGCGGCTGTCGCCAGTGACGGCGATGACGTGGAGCGCACGGTAAGCAGCAGCTACCACGGGGATGTAGAGATGCCGGTAGGCCGAAGTTCCGCCGAGGTTGACCCGCAGCGTGTCGTAGGAGTAGAATATCTCGTTGGGGGCTAACTGTGCCCCGGGTTCCAGTTCAGCGTCGAAGGTGCCGCTGAGAGGCTCGCCGTCGCCCTCCTCGGGAGCAGTCTCGTTCCTTCGAGGTCGGTGTAGTAATGGGAAGTCAGCACCAGTGCCCGTGCATCGGCAGGCAATGTCGACACGTCTACCCGTAGCAGGGCCGTCAGGCTGTTCATCTCCGTCTCCAAGCTGCCGTCGCTGCCAAACGTGGCCGTGCCCCAGAAGGGCACCGGCATACGCGACTGCCCTTCCTGTGCGCCTACATCCTCGGCCTTGTAGCGGTTGGGGATGGTCAGCGTCAGCATGGCACCGCCCTGCATGGTGGCCGAGATGCCGTAGAGATACTTTGTGGAGCTGACGGCATAGACGGTGCTGCCGTCCTGATACTCCTCAGAGCCTTTGGTGCGTCCAAAGGTTCCCGACCCGAAATGGTGTTGTCGCCAATCAGACCGCCGGCATAGTCGTCTGAAGCAGTAATGTCCTTGCCAAGCACAACCTTACTATTGGCGATGGTGACGTTATCAACGTCTTCCTCGTTGCCAACCTTACCAACCAGACCGCCTACATAGTTAATACCATTCACGTTACCAGTATTGTAGCGGAAGTCAGTGTCGTTGCCGACGCGAGTCAGGTTGATTTCCAGGTCGCCCTTCTTCTGATAGCCTACGAGACCACCGATGTTGCTGTTCTTCAGGTTGATCTGAACCTCACCGACCTCGATGTTGTCGAAGCTGGTCTTACCCTCAGACTCAATGATACCTACAAGAGAGCCTACGTTGTCTGTAACGACAAGCTGATTGCCTTCTTTGTCAGTCACATAGAAGTAAACATCGTTCAGCTTCACATTCTTGATGGTGTTAGCATCAGCACCGGTGTTATTAATAGAACGAATCAGACCGTAAGAGGTGAGAGGAACAGCGTCTTTGCCAGTTTCAGGAGTGACGGTCTTCTCACGATTCAAGCCACAGCTTGTGCAGCAGATGTGCGGATCGAAGGTGTAGACCGTCAATTTGTTACCATCGGCAGCCACAGCATCCTTCTCGAACTGAGGCATGTGCATCTTCTTGAGTGCCACGCCATTGCCGTCGAAGGTAAAGCCGTCAACGTCAACCTCCGGGCCTACCCAACCGAAGATAGAACCACCGAGCCACATATCCTCGAGCAGAGAGTTGATCTGGTATGTTGCGGTCTGTCCCTCACCCATAGAAGCCAGCTGTGCCACGGAGTAGATAGTACCATTATTTTTTAGGAAAATTTGCTGTTTGGGCGAAAAAAAGTGATTTCGAGTGGGTAAGAGGCACACAGAAATCACGGAAAGCACAGAAACGGGCGGGGAAATGTAAAGTAAGGATTATTAGGAACGTAAATCTTTTCTAAAATCTGACATAAATCTTGTCGGCATCCTATTCCTCGACCCTCTCCCTGAGCCACATGCCGAAGAAACGGTCGTAGACGGTGTAGTTGCCGTTGTGTTGATAAAGATACTGGCTGTCTACCAGGCTCAGCAGGGCGGCCTTGATGCTGCTGAGGGCCGGCAGGCGGTGCTTCTGTATGAACGACTGGGCCATCGGTGACTTGACGCACCTCTCCTTGGCGATGGCGAGCAGCAATGCCGCCTGATTGGTGGTCAGCGAGGCGTAGTAGTTCTCAAAGGCCACTTCCTGTTCGTCTATCAGTTCCTGTATGGCAGAGTCTACGTCGCGGTCAGTGACTTCTTTTTCCTGCTGGTTGCTGTAAATACGGTTCAGCGTGGCTTGGAGATACCACGTCTGCCCTTCTACTTTGTCATACAGGTAGTGGAATACGGTCTCGGGCAACGACTGGCCTCGGGCCTGGAAGAAGGCATTGGCGAAATCATAATAGGTGTTCTCCTTGATTTCCTTGATGTTTACAATCTGCGAACCTTGATAGAAGGGGCGTTCTGGGGATAGGAACATTTCGGACATCATGTGCTGTTGGCTTCCGGCAAAGATGAAATAGACATTCGGGACGAACTGGATGAACGACCTGAGCAAGGCTTCTGTGTCCGTTCCGGGGTACTTCGTGATTTGCTGGAATTCGTCGATGGCTATGTAGCATCTTCTTTCAGACATCTTCAGGTACTCAAAAATGCGTTGTAGCGATTGCTCTTCTTGATTGGTCGCTATGTCGAGTGAAAATGTGGGCATGCCTGAGTAGGAATCGAATGTCATGGTGGGTCGGAAACTGCTGAAGAAGTCCTGTACCTTCTTCAGGGCCGACTGCGAGGGCGTGTCGAGCCGCCCCAATATGTTTTTGGCCATGAGCTGAACGAACTGGTCAAGCGTCTTTGTTGCGAGGATGTCAAAGTAGATACAGCTGATGTCGGGCTGCTCTCTTCTGATGGTTCCGTAGACGTGATGGATGAGTCCGGTTTTCCCGATTCGTCGGGGTGCGATGAGTGTGATGTGGCGCTCGTTGCTGAGTCCCTGGATGATCTTTCCGGTCTCTTCAGCCCTGTCGCAGAAATACCTTGGGCCCTTGTAGCCATAAACTACGAATGGGTTATTCAGTTCCTTCATGTTTTACGCTTCATGTTTTACGCAGCGCAAATTACGCAATTTTTCCTGAATCCTCCAAATATTTTGTGTATTTTTAGCAATAATATTTCGTCGGGGAGAAAAAAGTTGGCCGAAAACCGGGAAATTCAAGCAAAAAGCATTAACTTTGCAAGCGAATAGAAGAAATAGCTGGTAAATATGAAGATACAAATCATCAATGGGCCCAACCTGAACCTGCTGGGGCAGCGGGAGCCAGGCATCTACGGGTCGGCGACGATGGAGAGCTGTATGGAGCAGCTGCGGAAGCGCTACCCGGAGGTGCAGATAGACTACTATCAGAGCAACGTGGAGGGCGAGCTGATCAACAAGATGCAGGAAGTGGGATTCTTCGGAGGCTACGACGGCATCGTGCTCAACGCCGGGGCCTATACCCATACGTCGGTGGCGCTGGGCGACTGCATCCGCTCGCTGCGCTGCCCCGTCATAGAGGTGCATATCTCTAATGTACACAGGCGCGAGGAGTACCGCCACCGGTCGATGATCTCGGCTGCCTGCCAGGGCGTCATCTGCGGCTTCGGGCTCGACTCCTATCGCCTTGGGGTAGAGGCAATCTTAGAGGTGAGTGGTAAGAGGTAACTTTAGAGGTGAGTGGTAAGAGGTGAGTGGTGAGAGGAATGACTTCTCAGATTGAAGACTATATCCTGCAGCACACGGAGGCAGAGCCGGAGTACCTGTATAGGCTTTGGCGGGCGACGAACATACACACCATCCACGGACGGATGGCCAGCGGCCACCTGCAGGGGCGGCTGCTGAAGATGCTCGTCAGCATGATACGGCCCAGGAACATCCTGGAGATAGGCACGTTCAGCGGCTACAGTGCCATATCGATGGCCGAAGGACTGCCTGAGGGCGGCCGGCTCTACACCTTCGAGATCAACGACGAGATGGAGGACTTCACCCGGCCTTGGATCGAGGGCTCGCCGGTGGCCGACAGGATAGAGCTGATCATCGGCGACGCGCTGACGGAGGCCCCCAAGCTGGGCATCGCGTTCGACATGGCCTTCATCGACGGCGACAAGCGCACCTACCGCGAGTGCTACGAGATGGTGATTCAGACGCTGAGGCCCGGCGGCTTCATCCTGGCCGACAATACGCTCTGGGACGGCCATGTGGTGGACCACGCCTACGACGGCGACCGTCAGACGCAGGGCATCGAGGCGTTCAATGACTACGTGGCCCGCGACCCGAGGGTGGAGCAGGTGATACTGCCGCTGAGAGACGGGCTAACGCTAATTAAAGTGAAGAATGAAGAGTGAAGAGTTAAAAGTGAAGAATGAAGAGTTAAAAGTGAAGAATGAAGAATGAAGAATTTGCTGCCGCCCTCCAATAGGTTGCTCAATTTAATGTTCCGTTTTCCTCTGTTTATTGTAGGGCGTTTAGCTTGTCTAACGCCGAATCAGAGGCAGACGGCGTTTGACAAGCAAAACGCCCTACAACAGTCGGTGATAACAGGGTACAAGATATTGAACACCCTACCTCCGAAATAGCCAAATAATTAAATCGTAAATAAATCGTAAATAGTAAATCTGAAAATAGTAAATATCCATGGTGCAAGAGACAAGACAGAACAAGATTTCGAGACTGCTCCAGAAGGAACTCTCGCTGATATTCCAGGAGCAGACGCGTGCCACCCACGGCACGATGGTCTCCGTGACGCGCGTGAAGATCTCCCCCGACCTGAGCATCTGCACGGCCTACCTGAGCATCTTCCCCTCAGAAAAGGCGGAGGAGATGCTGGAGAATATCAATGCCAACGTGAAGTCGGTGCGCTACGAACTGGGCACCCGCGTGAGAAACCAGCTGCGCATCATCCCGGAGCTGCGCTTCTTCATCGATGACTCGCTCGACTATATCGACCGTATCGACGAACTGCTGAAGAAATGAATTTCCCGTTTTTCATAGCCCGCCGGTATCTCTTCTCGAAGAAGTCGACGCACGCCATCAACATCATCAGCGCCATCTCCGTCGTCGGGGTGGCCGTGGCCACGATGGCCCTGGTGGTGACGCTGTCCGTGTTCAACGGCTTCCATGACATGGTGGCCTCCTTCTTCACCAGCTTCGACCCGCAGCTGAAGATTGTGCCGGTGAAGGGCAAGACGGTGGCCGCCGACGACCCCCGCCTGGCGAAGGTGAAGCAGATGGCACAGGTGGAGGTGGCCATGGAATGCCTGGAGGACCAGGCACTGGCCGTCTGGCAGGGCCGCCAGGCGATGGTGACCATCAAGGGTGTGGAGCCGAGCTTCGAGCAGCTGACCCACATCGACGAGATACTGCTCGGCGACGGGCAGTTTGAGCTGCGTGCCGCCGATATGTTCTACGGCATCCCCGGCATCCGGCTGGCAGAGCAGTTAGGCATGGGCTACACCTACGTGGAGCCCCTCAAAATATACGCCCCTCGGCGCGAAGGACAGCTGAACATGGCCAATCCACTCGACGGACTGGTGGAGGACGAGCTCTATTCGCCCGGCGTGCTCTTCAACGTGAAGCAGTCGCGCTACGACAAGAGTTATATCCTGACCGACATCGCCTTTGCCCGCCGCGTGTTCGAGCAGCAGGGCATGCTCTCGGCCCTGGAGCTGCGCCTGAAGCCTGGCAGCAGCTTCGACCGTGTGAAGTCGGAGATCAAGGCGGTGGTGGGTGACGACTTTGTGGTGAAGGACCGTTTCGAGCAGCAGGACGACACGTTCAAGATCATGAAGATAGAGAAGCTGATAGCCTACATCTTCCTGACGTTCATACTGATGGTGGCCTGCTTCAATATCATCGGGTCGCTGTCGATGCTCATCATCGACAAGAAGGACGACGTGGTGACGCTGCGTAACCTCGGGGCCTCCGACCGTCAGATTGTGCGCATCTTCCTCTTCGAGGGCCGCATGATCTCGGCCATCGGAGCCGTGGTGGGCATAGCCATCGGCCTGGCGCTCTGCTGGGCACAGCAGACCTACGGGCTGGTGAAGCTGGGCTCGTCGAGCGGGTCGTTCGTCATCAATGCCTATCCGGTGAGTGTGCATCCGGAGGATGTGGTGCTTGTATTCGTGACGGTACTCGTCGTGGGATTCCTCGCCGTGTGGTATCCGGTGAGGTATTTTGCCAAGCGGCTTTTATCCTAATGTGATGTTCTCCACCTCAACTGGCTCGTGGAGGAATATCTGTGCCGACTCCTTGAACTTGTCGGGATTCTCGGTGGTGAGGTAGTGGGCCTCGCCGCCCTTGGAACAGTGTTGCTCTATCTGCGGATGGCGCTGCAGGTAGGCCTGTAGGCTCTCAGCCACGTACTCACCCTGTGGCACCACGCGGACGCCTGCCGGCAGGTACTTCAGTATTTTCGGCATCAGCAGCGGGTAGTGGGTGCAGCCCAGGATGAGGGCGTCGATACGTGGGTCGAGGCGCATGATCTGGTCGATGCGCTTCTTCACGAAGTAGTCGGCACCGGGAGAGTCGGCCTCGTTGTATTCTACCAGTGGCACCCAGAAGGGACAGGCCACGCCTGTCACCTGGATGTCGGGCCACAGCTTCTGTATCTCCAGCGTGTAGCTCTCGCTCTTGATGGTTCCCTCGGTGGCCAGCACGCCCACGTGACGGGAGGCAGTAAGGCTGCCGATGACCTCTGCCGTGGGACGTATCACGCCCAGCACGCGCCGCTCAGGGTCTATCTGTGGCAGGTCGTTCTGCTGGATGGTGCGCAGGGCCTTGGCCGAGGCAGTGTTGCATCCTAATATAATAAGGTGGCAGCCCATCTCGAAGAGCTTCATCACGGCCTGGCGCGTGAACTCATAGACTACGTCGAATGACCGTGGTCCGTAGGGTGCGCGGGCATTGTCGCCCAGGTAGAGATAGTCGTACTGGGGCAGCAGCTGTCGGATGCCGTGCAGGATGGTCAGTCCGCCGTAGCCGCTGTCGAAGATGCCGATGGGGCCGGGGTGCGTTGAGAGGGGAGTGGTGAGAGGTAAGAGGTGAGAGATGTGATTATTCATTTCGCCAGTAGCTTATTAACTTGCTCACTGATGTCTGTGCCTACTGCCGGGTTGATGTATGGACAGGCGTCGGCATCGGTGTTGATGACGAAGGCCAGCTGCTGGGTAGCTGCCACGGTGGCGATGGCCTGGCGTAGCTGCTCTTTGAGCGGCGCCGTCTTCTCCTTTTCGGTGTTGGCCAGCTGCTGCAGGCTCTCCTGCTTGAATGCGATGTTGCGGGTCATCAGCTCCTGCAGCTCCGTCTGCCGCTTGCGGAGGATGGTCTTGGGGAACTCGCGCTGCCCGTCGAGGAAGTCCTCGTACTTACGGTTGAACTCGTCCTCCACGCGCTTCATCTCCGCATCGTACTGGGCGCGTAGGTCGGCCATCTCCTTCTGCACGATGGCATAGGCTGGCATGGCCTCCAGGGTCTGCTGGTAGCTGAGGTGGCCGAAGCGCAGCTGAGGGATGCTGTCCTGGGCAGTGGCAGTGAATAGTGAATAGTGAATAGTGAATAGTATCGCTATCATTCTCAATATAGTCAGTATCCTATTCTCCATATCCCTTCCTATTTATACTATTCACTATTCACTATTCACTATTCACTATTTCAGTCCGAGCTTGGCCTTCACCTGGGCAGTGACGTCGGTGGAGAGGGTGGTGCTGATGTAGGGCAGCGAGTTGTTCTCCATGATGTAGACGTAGCCGCCAGCCTGTCCGATGGCCTTGATGGCATCGAGCACCTTGGTCTGGATGACCTGCATCTTCTCCTGCGAAGCCTTGGCCAGGGCCTGCTGGTTGTCCTGGTAGCTCTGCTGGATCTTGGTGTACATATCCTGCAGCTCCTGCTGGCGGCGCTGCTTGATGTTGTCGGGCAGCGTGGCCTGCTCCTTGTCGAAGGCCTCGCCCTTCTTCTGTAGCTCGTCCTGCATGCTCTTCAGGTCAGCCTCATACTGGTCCTGCAGGGCCTTGATCTCGCTTTGTGCCTTGGTGAATTCAGGCATGGCCTGCATGATTTCCTGTGTGTTCACATGACCGAACTTGGCCTGTGCTGATGCGGTAAGTCCGCAGATTGCGCAGATGGCGCAAATGATAAACTTCTTCATTTTTTGTATTTATTAAATTGTTATTGTTGATTCGGGGGCGGCGGAGAGCCCGGGTTTTCCGGGCTTTCCGGATTTTCCGGGTTTTCCTGATTTTCCGGGGTTTCCTGATATTCCGGGTTAGTTGCTATATCCGAGCTTGCGGAGCACCTCGGAGGAGATGTCGATCTTGGGCGAGCCGAAGATGATGCCCGTGTCGCTGGCTCGGTCGAGCACCAGCTGATAGCCGCGCAGCTCGGCCACGTCCTTGATGGCGCTGTAGATCTCGTCCTGGATGGGGGCCATCAGGGCATTGCGCTTCTTGAAGAGCTCACCCTCCGGTCCGAAGTACTTCTTCTTCAGGTCGGCAGCCTCTTTCTCCTTGGCCACGATGGCATCCTGCTTGGCCTTCTTCTGCTCCTGGGATAGGAACACCACCTCGTTCTGGTAGTTCTTATACTGGGTCTGGGCCTCGGTGGTGAGTGCCTCCACCTCCTGCTGCCATTTCTTCGACACCTGGTTGAGCTGTTCGTTGGCCCGCTCGTAGGCGGGGATGTTCTTCAGGATATACTCCATATCCACCAGGGCGAACTTCTGTGCCTGCACCGACGCTGCCGATGCCAGCACGATGAATAACATTAAGATCTTCTTCATATTTTCTTAACTCTTAATTCTTAATCGGCGAAGCCGACAACTCTTAATTCTTAACTCTTAACTCTTAATTTCTTAGAACTCCTGTCCGAGGATGAAGTGGAAGTTGCTGCCGCCCTTCGAGCGGGCACCGTTCTGGTTGGTGGTCACGTAGTCGAAGCCGTAGGCCCAGTCGATACCCATCAGGCCCACCATAGGCAGGAAGATGCGCACGCCTACGCCGGCAGAGCGCTTCATGTCGAAGGGGTTGAAGTCGCCAGGTCGCGACCATGCGTTGCCGCCCTCGGCGAATGCCAGTCCGTAGATGGTGGTGTTGCCCAGCAGGAAGGGGTAGCGCAGTTCCAGCGTGAAGCGGTCGTAGGCGTACGAGTTGTATGACGAGATGCTCTTGCCCTGCATCATGTCCTCGTAGGCCGAGGAGTAGGATAGTGAGCCGTTCTCGTAGCCGCGCAGTCCGATGGTCTCCTCGGCGTAGCCGTAGCTGTAGCCGCTCATGCCGTCGCCACCCACGTAGAATGTCTCAAACGGCGAGCGCTTGTTGTTGTTGTAGGCACCGAGCAGCCCCATCTCCACTCGTGTCATTAGCACGAAGCACTTCGAGCCTCCGGTGAGTGCCGTGTATGTGCGGCTCTTGAACTTCCACTTGTGGTACTCAATCCAGCGGTACACCTCCTGCAGCTCGCTCTCGTAGGTAGCCGACTGCGTGTTCTTGGCCAGCGTTGCGTAGTCCTTCTTGTCAAAGAGCGACCAGGGCGGTGTGAGCGTGACCGATGCCACGAACTCCGAGCCGTGGCGCGGGAAGAGCGGGTTGTCGGTAGATGTACGCGACAGCGTCAGTCCCAGGTTGATGTTGTTGCAGTTACCGTTGTGGATATAGAAGTAGCTCCAGTCGCGCAGCATGTATCGGGTGTAGCCGAGCGTTGCCGACAGCTGGAAGTAGTCGTCGGGCCAGCGCAGGCGCTTACCCCATCCGATTGATGCACCGAACACGCGCATGTTCTTGTCGTCGTCGAGCATCGACTCGTAGTTGAACATGTTGTTGTTGTACGACCCGTAGCCGTAGTAGCTGTACATGTAGTAGTTGTTGTAGAACGAGTTGTTGCGGTAGTAGCTCGATATGTCGCTCTGCTTGGAGTAGAAGGCGCTCACGCTGAACGAGTTGGGTCGCTTGCCTCCGAACCAGTTGGTGGCGTAGTTGGCCGAGATCGATGAGTAGTACGAGCCGTTGGTCTGGAAGTTGAATCCCAGCTGCTCGCCGTCGCCGTATGGCAGTATGCCCCGGTGCAGCTTGTTCTTCCCGAAGAGGTTGCGTATGGAGAAGTTGTTGAACTTGATACCGATACGTCCGATGATACCCGTCTGTCCCCATCCGAGTGAGAACTCCAGCTGGTCGTTCGACTTCTGCTCCAGCTGCCAGTTGATGTCGACGGTGCCGTCGTCGGGGTTGGGCTTGATGTCGGGGTTGATTTTCTCTGCGTCGAAGAATCCCATCGACCCGATTTCGCGTGCGGAGCGCATGATGGCGTCGCGGTTGAACAGGTCGCCGGGCTTGGTGCGCAGCTCGCGGCGCACCACCTCCTCGTACAGTCGGTCGTTGCCGTAGATGCGCACGTGGTTGAGTCGTGCCTGCGGCCCCTCCATGATGCGCATCTCCAGGTCGATGGAGTCGCCCACGATGTTCACCTCCACGGGGTCGATGCTTGAGAACACGTAGCCGTTGTTGTAGTAGTAGTTGCCGGCGGCGTCGTCGTCCTCCTTGAGTCGCTTGTTCATCTGCTTCTGGTTGTACACGTCGCCCTTCTTCATGCCCAGCACGGCGTTCAGGTAGTCGGTGGTCACCACGGTGTTGCCCACCCAGGTGATGTTGCGCAGATAGTATTTGTCGCCCTCGTCGATCTTCACGTATACGTTCACGTGCCTGTCGTCGTTGTTCCACACGGAGTCCTCCAGGATGGTGGCGTCGCGGAATCCCAGCTCGTTGTACTTCTCGATGAGCTTCTGCTTGGCCTCGCGGTAGCGTTCGTCGGTGAACTTCTTCGACTTGAAGATGTTCTTCAGCTTGCCGGCCTCGTGAATCTTTCCGAAGGCACCCTTTGAGAACAGTCCTCCCAGGATTTTGGAGTCCTTCAGCTTCTCGTTGCCCATAAGATAGATGTGGCGCACCTTCATCTTGGCCTTCTTGTCGATGTCCACGTCGAGTATCACCCTGCCCTTGTTCTGCGGGTCGTCGCGCTGCACGATGTTAATCTCGGCATTCTTGTAGCCCTTCTCGTCGAAGTATTTCTTGGCCAGGATTTTGGCACGGTCGATCATGTTGGGCGTAATCTGATTGTCCTTCATGATGCCGAGCTTCGACTCCATGTCCTCGCGTTCCGACTTCTTCAGTCCGAAGTAGTTGATTTGGCTCACGCGGGGCCTGAGGGCCAGTGAGATGCGCAGGTAGATTCTCGAGCCGACGATGGAGTCGGCACTGATTTGTGCCTTCGAGAACAGTCCGTGTCGCCAGTAGCGCTTCACGGCTTCGGTGATCTTGTTGCCCGGCACCTCTATCTGCTCGCCTACGGTGAGGCCGGAGAGTCCGGTGAGCACGTAGTCCTCGTAGCCCTCCACGCCGTCCACGGCGATGCCTGCGATGGTGCAGGTTCGCGGCGTGCCGGCGTATGAGATGTCGGGGCTGACAATCTTGTCCTGGGCAGAGGAAGTGATAAGTGATAAGTGATAAGTGAAGAGTACCAGCAGTACTTTCACCATCCAGTCCACTTCTGCTTCCTTATACCTTGTTATATTATATAGTCTCATTTTTACTTATCACTCATCACTTATCACTTTTCACTTCTTCCTCCTCGACTTGCGCCTCGGTCTTTCCGAAGCGGCGCTGGCGTCCCTGGTAGTCGGCGATGGCCTTGTGCAGGGCCTGCTCGTCGAAGTCGGGCCAGTAGGTGTCGCAGAAGTACAGCTCGCTGTAGGCTATCTGCCAGAGCAGGTAGTTGGAGATTCGCAGCTCGCCGCCGGTACGTATCAGTAGGTCGGGGTCGGGCATGAAGTTGGTCTCCAGATACTGGCTGACGGTGTCCTCGTTGATCTCCTTCGGGGGGCAGGCCACCATCTTCTGTATGGCGCGTGTGATCTCCCAGCGGCTGGAGTAGCTCAGTGCGATGACGCAGCTCATGGCGTCGTTCTTGGCCGTATGCTCCTCGAGTTCCTTTATTTTGGCCTGTACGGCCTCCGGCAGCCGCTCCATGTCGCCAATCATGCGGAATCGCACGTTGTTCTTCATGAAGATCTTCTCCTCCAGCGATGTCAGTATGAGCCCCATCAGTGCCGACACCTCTTCGGCCGGGCGGTTCCAGTTCTCGGTGGAGAAGGTGTAGAGCGTCAGGAACTTCACCCCCAGGTTCTTGCACTCGGTGGTGATTTTGTGTACGGCCTCCACACCGGCCTGATGGCCGTAGCTCCGCTCTCTTCCGCGCTCGCTGGCCCAGCGCCCGTTGCCGTCCATGATGATGGCAATGTGCTGTGGGATGCGTTTCATATCCAGTTGCTCTCTCATATCTTATCTTATCTCTTTTCTTAATTATAACCTCAAAACCTCAAAACCTGTCGCTGTGACACGTCTTGCACTTTGCCCAAATGTCGTAGGTCAGTGCCAGTTGCAGCACGCTGAAGCCGTCGGTGTTCTTGAAGAGTCCCGAGCTCTCTATGCCGTAGGGGTCCTTCTGCCCGTCGAGGTTGTCGCTCGGCACGAAGTGCATGCGCCACTCCAGTGTCAGGTTCAGCCTGTTGGCTGCCTTGTATTTGATGCCGGCCCCCAGCGGCAGGTTCATCGCCAGGCCGCCTTCGGGCTTGCCGTGGTGTGCCATGCCTATGCCCAGGGCGATGAACGGCACCAGTCGCCTGGCTCCCCGGTATTCCTTGCCCGTTCCGTAGGCCCAGAAGTTGTATTCGAACCGTATGCCCGCATCGATGAGGCTCTTGTTGAACTCGTAGCGCTCCGCCTGCGGGTACCAGGTCTTCACGTTGTCCGAGGAGCCTTTCACCTTGCCGAAGCCCACGGTGAGTCCCAGCGACATTCTGGGGTTCATCCGGTATTTGGCCATCAGTGCGCCCCAGGGCTGCATGCCTTTGGTGATGTTGCCGTTGTAGTCGCCCAGATAGGCAACGGTTCCTGCGGCAGCTCCCACTTCCAGCCGGTATTCCGGCTCGTCCTGGGCCTGTAAAGTGAAGAGTGAAGAGTGAAGCGTGAAGAATGCTACGCACAGCAGCCGTCGCTTCATCCTTATTCCCGCCTTCGCCTTACTATATATATCCTCGATTCTCATTTAAACCATCCTCTCCACAGTCCTTCGCCGTCTTCCTTGAGCAGCCAGATGTAGCCCTCTTCGTCCTCGGCAACTCTCAGGTGGTCGGTGGCTCCGCTGGGCAGATTGAGGTTGGTGGCGGTCTGCCAGGAGAGGCCCTGGTCCTTGCTCACGTATATGCCTCCGCTGTATAGGAAGGCGTAGATGCACCTGTCGTTGTAGACCATGTCGATATGCGTGTCGGCAGGCAGCCGTCCCGGATAATTCACTTGCGTGTCGGCATTCAGCGGCAGGTTGAGCATGCACGTCCAGCTGCCCTTGCCGTCGACCGTGATTTTTCGCCACACGGTCGACATGTAGTCGTTGCCCTCCAGGCGGCCTGTCATCAGGTGGTAGGCCGTGTTGTGCTGCGGGTCGAGGGGGAATGTCACGTAGTTCACGATGCCCGTGGGCATGTACTGCCAGTCCTCCTCCGTGCCCAGCGTCTCCTGGCTCCAGGTGTTGCCGCCGTCGAGTGTCAGGCGGAAGCCGTCCTTGCCCACCTGGTCCACCCGCATCTCCTTCTGTATGTCCTTGGGCATGCTGGTGTCGCCGTCGTCCATCTTCTCCCACTGGAACAGGCCTGTGTCTGCCGACTTCTTCACGTTCACCTGCACCGTGTAGCTGCGGTGGCGCTCCAGACTGGAGTTGTACACCTGCACCTCCCTGGCCTGTGAGAAGTCGATGGAGTCGGTCGAGCTGTACACCCTGAGCGTGTCGCCCACAATGGTCTTGATGAAGATGTCGCCGCTATAGGTGCTCTTGCCGATGGATGCCAGCACGTGCTTCAGGTCGCAGTCGGCGGGCAGCGAGTCGGTATTGTAGATTTTACGCTGATACTGGTCGATGCTGAAGGGATAGTCCTTCACCACCAGTGCCCGCTTGTATACGGAGTCGGTCCCCGCCTTCGACGTGGTATGTATATACCTGTTGACGGCGGTGAGCGAGAAGCTGGTGATGGCTGTCTCGTTGTAGGTGATGGTCTCCGCATTGTCGGCATCGTTCTTCAGGCACGATGTCAGAGCCAGCGCAACGGCCATCATCATCGATAGCGCATATATCGTTCTTTTCATTTATGGTTTAAATTTCGAAATTCGGGTGCAAATTTACGCACATTTCCTCAAATACGCGTCATTTTTACCTTATAATTAAAGAAAATATGTCATTATTTGACCGATTTTAAGTTAGTTTAGGGATTCGTACTATAAAAAAAGAGCGCGGTATGAATCTCTCACCCCGCACTCCTCTCAACGGATGTCGGTATGTACGAGCGTAAAAATGCTCAGTGCCGTCGTTACGGCAACAAATACCAACAATGCCGTCGTTTGAAAATCTAATAACATAATCTTTACCTTAAATTAACTACTAACCTAATGAATATACGAGTAGTCTCACGACTACGGGTGCAAAGGTACGACTTTTAAGGGATAAGTGATAAGTGAAAAGTGAAAAAATTGCTGCCGCCTTTCCTTCTTTTGACTTATATCAAAAAAAATGGCTGCGACCTAAGGCGCAGCCATTCCACTTATTTGAGTTTGAAGAGCGGTAGCAAATTCTTCACTCTTCATTCTCCATTCTTCATTTCCACTATCTCTTCATTTTAGAGCTTCGGTCCAGCAGCGACGAGCTTCTTACCAGCCTCGTTGCCCTCGTACTTCTTGAAGTTCTTGATGAAGCGGGCTGCCAGGTCCTTGGCCTTCTCGTCCCACTCGTTGCGGTTCTGATAGGTGTCGCGCGGATCGAGGATGCCCCATGCCACACCGTCGAGCTCTGTGGGAACCTCGAAGTTGAAGTAAGGAATCTTCTTCGTGGGAGCCTTCAGGATGGCACCTCCCAGGATGGCGTCGATGATGCCGCGTGTGTCCTTGATGGAGATACGCTTGCCCGTACCGTTCCAACCAGTGTTCACCAGGTAAGCCTTGGCACCGCTCTTCTCCATGCGCTTCACGAGCTCCTCAGCATACTTGGTGGGGTGCAGCTCGAGGAAGGCCTGGCCGAAGCAAGCGCTGAAGGTAGGAGTGGGCTCTGTGATGCCACGCTCTGTACCAGCGAGTTTGGCTGTGAAACCAGAGAGGAAGTAGTACTTCGTCTGCTCCGGAGTCAGGATAGATACGGGAGGCAGTACGCCGAAGGCATCGGCAGAGAGGAAGATCACGTTCTTAGCCTCAGGACCGGCGCTCTTGCCGTTCACCTTCTTGGCAATCTTCTCGATGTGCTCGATAGGATAGCTCACGCGGGTATTCTCAGTCACGCTCTTGTCGGCGAAGTCGATCTTGCCGTTGGCGTCGACAGTGACGTTCTCCAACAGGGCATCGCGACGGATGGCGTTGTAGATGTCGGGCTCGCTCTCCTTGTCGAGGTTGATCACCTTGGCATAGCAGCCGCCCTCCAGGTTGAACACGCCCTCGTCGTCCCAGCCGTGCTCGTCGTCGCCGATCAGCAGGCGCTTCGGGTCGGTAGAAAGCGTGGTCTTACCTGTGCCAGACAGACCGAAGAAGATGGCGGTATTCTTACCCTCCATGTCGGTGTTGGCCGAGCAGTGCATCGAAGCGATGCCCTGCAGGGGCAGGTAGTAGTTCTGCATAGAGAACATACCCTTCTTCATCTCACCACCGTACCAGGTGTTGATGATGCACTGCTCGCGGCTTGTGGTGTTGAAGGCTACGCAGGTCTCTGAGTTCAGGCCCAGCTCCTTGTAGTTCTCCACCTTGGCCTTCGATGCGTTGTAGATCACGAAGTTGGGCTCGAACTTCTCCAGCTCCTCAGCTGTGGGCTGGATGAACATGTTCTTCACGAAGTGAGCCTGCCATGCCACCTCCACGATGAAGCGCACGGCCAGGCGGGTAGCCTCGTTGGCACCGCAGAAGGCATCCACCACGTAGAGCTCCTTGTTGCACAGCTCCTTGATGGCGATCTCCTTCACCTTGGCCCATACCTCCTCCGACATGGGGTGGTTGTCGTTCTTATATTCCTCAGAAGTCCACCATACCTTGTCATGGCTCTGTGCATCGTCAACGATGTACTTGTCCTTAGGTGAACGGCCGGTGTAGATACCGGTCATCACGTTCACGGCGTTCAGCTCGGTGTTTACGCCTTTGTCGTAACCCTCGAGACCAGCCTTTGTCTCCTCCTCATAGAGGTACTCATACGATGGATTGTGGGCAATCACAGTTGAGCCTGTGATGCCATACTGAGTCAAATCTAACTTTGCCATAATCTTGTTTTATTGTTTTAATTGATGAATTTATCCTTGTCGATTTTCTGAATCGGCTGCAAAGTTACTAATTATATTCGAATTACGAGCATGTGTTTAGCTTATTTTGCACGCACACAATCTTTTTTAGGTTAAAGAATTTAAAATGTCGCGCCAGGGCGGTGCTTTTGCCACTCCGACTTGGCAGTTGGCTAAAACTCATCCATCGGATAGCGCACGCCCCATTTCTGTCGCAGCCCGTCCATCAGCTTCATGATGTAGAGCGTCTCGGCGTGGGGCATCTCGCGCGGCTCCTTCAGCCCCTCCATGAGGGCTTGGCGGCAGCAGAGGAACTGGTACTCGTAGCCTGTGATTTGCTTCGGCACGCGTATGGTCTCCACGTAGCGGCGGTCGGGGCCGTTCAGTGTCACCGTCTGCGGGTTGTTGATGTTGTCGATAATCAGGTTACCCTCCGTGCCGGCTATCACGCCGACGTTGTCGCCCACGCAGCAGGCCGACGACTGCACGTTGGCCAGCGTGCCGTTGGCCAGCACGAGCGAGATGGCGTTCGTCAGGTCCATGCCCGTGTCGCTCTTCACGCACTGCGACTCTATCTTCAGGATGGGCGAGGGGCAGAACATCCTGACGAAGTTGAGGGCGTAGACACCCAGGTCGAGCAGGGCACCGCCGCAGAGGTCGGCCCTCATGATGCGTGGCTTGGGTCCCATGCTGTAGCCCAGCGTGGCCGTCACCAGGCGCGGCGTGCCGATGCGCCCCTCGCTGATGAGGCGGCGCACCGTGTCCACCGCCGGCTGGTAGCGCGTCCAGATGGCCTCGGCCAGGAACACCCCGCGCTCATGGGCCAGCTCGACGATGTCCTTCGCCTGGCGGTGGTTGGCCATGAAGGCCTTCTCCACCAGACAGGGCTTGTCGGCCAGGAGTGCCTCGCGGGTCACGTCGTAGTGGTGGGAGTGGGGCGTGGCCACGTACACCAGGTCTACCGCCGGGTCGCCAATCAGCTCGCTGTACGAGCCGTAGGCCTTCTCCGCCTGCCACTTGTGGGCGAAGGCCTGCGCCTTCTCCAGTGAGCGCGAGGCGATGGCATAGCACTGGGCCTGCGTGAGGCCGTTGAGGGTGATGGCAGCCTTCTCGGCTATCCATCCTGCGCCGACGATGCCGACGCGCAATATTCCGTCTTGATTCATTTCGCGGGGAGTGTTAATAGTCTTAATTCCATCTTTTGACGCACTGACGGCGAAAAGGTTTAGCGGCGTGAACGGGATTTTTTTTTATAAATTTGATGCCACTGTTGCAATTCTGTTGTAATGTATTGATTGTTAGGTGTTTGCGCGCTTGCAACAAGTTGTGTTTAGTGGCAAGAGAGTTGTATGGGGAGGCCATTCGGCGGTCGTTCGGTCGGTATGCTGTGCGGTCGCTGTGAATGTTTGGTTCTGCATTCCGCAGCCATCGTTGGTATTTCGTAGGCGTCGGGATTGGCAGTTCGTGCGGCGGGCTGGGCAGTTCGTATGGTGGAATGGGTAGTCCAGGCCCTGGACCACCAGTTCTGATGTTCCCCCGCTACTTGGGCCTCCTTGGCGCCGTTCACTTCTCATGCCACTGTTGCCACCCTTCTTGCCACTATGTAAACACCTGGCTATTAGTCGCTTACGTCGTAGTGGCATCAGTGGCAAGAGAAAAATATTTTAGATATATAACTTAAGTTTCTGAAGTTACGAAATCCTTTATATAAGGGAACTCCTCCCGCCTACTGTAGGGCGTTTTGCTTGTCAAACGCCGCCTGTTGCATTATCCTTTGAGCGGCGTTAGACAAGCTAAACGCCCTACAGCAGGCGGGGAAGGAACTCCCGAAAGATGAGTATATAAGCCAAAGCCCCGTCCTCGGATGGAACAGGGCTTTGGCATATAGTAGGAATCAAACTTAAATCTTAAATTGTGCAATCGTCAGATTGTCGAATTGTCAGATTGTCGAATTGTCAGATTGTGCAATCGTCAGATCGACATCAGGTACTCGATGCTGTTCTTGGCCAGCTTCAGCACGTTGCCCTGGCAGGAGTTGTTCTTCGGCGAGGCGCTCACGTCGGGCGTGCCGTCCTCGTTCTTCATCGAGAACTCGCAGCCGCCGTTGCCGATGCAGAGCACGGTGCCTGCACCCTTCTGGAATCCGTCGGGAGCCAGCGGGGCACCCTTGGCCTCCCACACGTTGAGCTGGCTGACCCATGCGGCCTGCGAATCCCATGTGCCGAGGGGATAGATGCCGTACTGCTCGGTGATCGTGTTGTAGCACTCCTCCGAGGTGTTCTCAATACCTGTCAGCTGAGTGGGGATGTCGAAGAAGAGGCAGTTGTGGTCCTCCGTCCATCCCGGACCCTTGAAGGCGATGGCTGCGAAGCACTGGTCGTTGAGCTTCTCCGTCTGTATGCCGGCATAGATGGGATGCGATGAGAAGTCCTTCGAGAAGGAGCCGGTGTTGAGGCATACGCCCATTTTCCACGTGTCGGGGTTCCAGCCGCCCTGTCCGGCGCCGAAGGCATTGCTCACGCCGCGCAGCAGCGAGGTGGGCAGGCGGTTGATGGTGCCGATGTATGGCACGGCGTGCTGCCAGAGGAGCAGGTTGCCGCCGTTCTTGACGTACTGCTCAATGCAGGGAGCGGCGTTGCGGGCGGCGTCGGAGAAGTTCCAGATGTCGTCGTTGTTGCCGGTCTCCAGGTCGCGCAGCCAGAAGAGCATGCGGTAGTCGGCGATGTCGTCCACGGTGCTGATGTTGCCGAAGTATACGTATTCGCCCTTCGGGTAGTTCTCGTGGAACCAGAGCCATGCCGATGCCTCGTCGTCGTCGCCGTTGGCGAGGAGTTCTTCGGGTGTGGCGTACTCAGAGAGGAATCCGGGCAGCTTGCCGCCGATCTTGGCCGAAGCCTGGATGGGCAGGGCGCGACCTTCGTCGTTCTGTGCGATGAGGGTTGCCTCCCAACTCTCCTTCATCACCACGCCCTTCTGGGTGTAGGAGGTGCCGGTGACGGTGGTGTTGATCTCCTTAGAGCCATCGTTGTTGACCAGCTTCAGGATGTACGAGGTGGCGTCAGGACTGGGCGTCCAGGTGACCTCCAGGTTGTGCTCGTCGTCGTTGATGTCCACCTGTGTCATCTTCAGCTCGGCGGGAGCGGTGGCACCCCGGCGGGTGTAGCTGGTCATCACGCCGTTGGAGAGGGCGTCGTCGTTGGCATACTTGAAGAGGAACTCATAGAGCTGGTTGGTCTCCAGGTTCTTCAGTGTGAAGGAGTTGCCTGCGGCGGGTGTGAGGGCCTGCATCTGCGTGCCGTTCTTGTAGACGGCCACCTGCATGGTGGCTCCCTGTGCGCCCTGGGGCCAGGTGAGGGTGTAGTCGTAGCCGTTGTCGCCGGTGAGGGAGCCTGTTATCTGCGATGCGTCGGGTGTAGGCAGTTGCATCTGGCCTGAGCCGGGCAGGTCGCGGTCCTGGCAGGAGGTGAGGAAGGGGACTGCGCAGATAGCGCAGTATACTAAACCGGCGCGGAATATTTTATAGATCTTGGTAATCATATTTTCTTAACTCTTAATTCTTAATTCTTAACTCTTAATTGGGATCAGTAGCCCTTGTTCTGGTGATAGAGTCCCTGCACGTAGTTCATCTGGTTGGATGCGATGGGGAAGTACTCGTTCTTGCCGGCGGTGAAGAAGGCGTCCTTGTAGTACAGGCCGTAGGTCTGTCCGTCGTACTCATCGGTCTTCTCCGTCTCAAAGTACTTGTTGAGCGTCGTGCTCAGCATGCCCCAGCGGCGCAGGTCGAAGAATCGGTGTCCCTCCATGGCCAGTTCCACGCGGCGCTCCCAGCGGAGGGCCTTGCGGGCGTCGTCCTTGGATGCGAAGTTGCCGTAGAGGCTGATGTCGCACTGGTCCTTGGCATACTTGATGAGCGATGTGGCGCTGATGTCGCGCTTGGCACGCTCGCGGATGGTGTTGATGATCTGCAGGGCCTCGCCGTTGTAGTCGCCGCTCTCGATGAGTGCCTCGGCACGCATCAGCATCACGTCGGTGTAGCGCAGCACGTAGTCGTTCTGTCCGAAGGCCTGCCAGGGGTTGTCGTAGTCCTCGCCCTTCGAGCGCTGCGGAATCTCCTTCATCGAGCAGTAGTAGCCGTAGGTGTTGGGCGTGCGGCTGTTGGCCTTGGTCAGTGTGAACTGCGACTCATACTTATAAGGATAGGTAGGCATGCCTACGGTGTGGAACAGACGGGGGTCGTACTTGTACTTCGAGTCGGCGCCGTTGACGACGATGGCGTTGTGGTCCTCGTCGAAGTTATCCATAGGCAGTCCGTTGTGGGTCTTGAAGGCGTTGACCAGGTTCTGCGAGGGCTTGTGGAAGTCCCATCCGCACGACCAGATGCCCCAGACACCGTTCAGCATGTTCGACCAGTTGGCGCGTCCGTACTGTGTGCCGTCGTCGGCCTTGTTGGAGTGCTGCACGGCGAAGATGCTCTCCACGGAGTTGGCATAGTCCTGCAGGAAGATGTGTCCGTAGGTGTCGAGATAGTCGTAGGGTGAGTTCTTCACCACATCGGTGTACTCCAGCACCTTCTGTATCTTGGCCTGGTCTACGTGGCTGTAGCCGGTGGTGGCCTCATAGCCGTCGCCGTAGGCCCAGTTGAGGTAGCACTTGGCCAGGTAGGCTGCGGCAGCCACCTTGTGGGCGCGCCCCGTGGTGCCGGGAGCGGCCTCGGCCAGGTTCTCGTAGGCATACTGGAAGTCGTCGATGATCTTCTGCATCAGCTCGTCGTGCGAGCTCTGCGGTGTGGACTCGATGGCGGCATTGTCCATCCCCTCGATGATCCAGGGCACCTCGTACCACATCTGCTGCAGCTTGTAGTAGAAGTGGCCGCGCAGGAATCTCACCTCACCCATCAACTGCTTGGTGGCAGCGGTCTCCTCGACAGCGTTGAGGGCCTCGATGGCGCGGTTGCAGCGCGAGATGGCGCTGTAGAGCTGGTACCACAGCTCGTCGAACTCACCGCGGTCGGGCTGCAGGGTGGAGAAGATCTCCATGGGGTGATAGCCCGTGTCGTTCTCACCCGAGCCGCCCTTGAGGCAGTCGTCGGCGCTCATGTCGCCGTAGGGCCAGAGGTTGAAGGGGTATGAGTACCAGTCGTCGCCCAGTTTGGCGTAGGCAGCGGTGACGAGCTTCTCAGGGCTTGTGAAGGCTGTTCCCTCATCGAGCGTTCCCTGGGGCTTCACGTCGTCGACCGAGCAGGACACTGCAAAGACTGAAAGCAGCAGTGTTGCTATATATATATTGATCTTTTTCATATTTTCTTAACTCTTAACTCTTAACTCTTAATTCTTAACTCTATTAGAATCCCACCTGAATACCGAATGTGAAGGAAGCCGTGTGAGGATAGCTCCAGGCAGTGCTCTCGGGGTCGGAGCAGGTCAGCGACTTCGACTTGATAGTTGCCAGGTTGTCACCAGAGAGGTAGACGCGCAGGCTCGACAGGAGAATCTTCTTGGCCACCTGTGCGGGCAGGCTGTAGCCCAGCTGCAGGGTGCGCAGTTTCACGTAGGAGCCGTTCTCCACGAAGTAGGATGACCCACGGCCCTCGTCGGCACCGTTAGAGGTGGTCAGCGCGGGGATGTCGGAAGAGGTGTTGCCCTCCGTCCAGGCGTTTACGAGGCGCTCGCCCTTGTTCGAGCCGGCATCGGTGATACTCCAGAAGTCGGTCTGGTATTTCTGGTCGTTCCATACGTCAACACCAGCGACGCCCTGCCAGAACATGGTGAAGTCGAAGTTGCTGTAGGCCAGGCTGACGTTCAGACCGTATGAGAAGTTGGGCACGGGGTTGAAGATCCAGGTACGGTCGGCCTCGTTGATGCGGCCGTCGCCGTTGAGGTCGGCATACTTCAGGCCGCCCACGCGGGCACCTGCCTGGCCGTGAGCCAGCACTTCCTCACGGCTCTGGTAGAGACCCTCCACCACGTAGCCGATGCGTGAGCCGTAGGCCTTGCCGTCCTGTGCCAGGTTGTGATAGTCGTTGTGCTCGTAGCTGTTCTTCGACTTCTCGGGCAGGTAGGTCACCTTCGAGCGGTAGAAGTCCAGGTTGCCGGCGATGTCGTACGACAGGCCATAGGCTGTCTTATGACGGTAGCCCAGGTTGAGTTCCATACCCCAGTTCTTCAGCGTGGGGCCGTTGATCCATGTCTGTCCGCCGAAGCCGATGGCACCGAGGAATGCGGGCTGCACGAGCATATCCTTGGTCTCCTTGAAGAATACGTCGTAACTGCCGTAGAGGTCGCCTCCGAAGAAGGAGAAGTCGGTACCGAAGTTCCACTGCGACGACGACTCCCACTTCAGGTCCTCGTTGGCCGACTGCAGTTTGTAGTAGCCCGAGGGCAGTGTGCCCGAGCCCTGCAGGTTGAGGTCGTAGGCGGTAGAGTTCTCGCGGTCGGAGCCGTAGTTGGCCACGTAGAGGCCGTAGTGTGCGGTGTTGGAGTTCATGCCCTGGTTACCGGTCACACCATAACTGGCACGGATCTTCCAGTCGCGCAGCCAGTCGGCGTTGATGTGCTTGGAGAGGCGATAACCGAGAGATACTGAGGGGAAGGTACCATACTGGTGGTTCTTACCGAAGCGGCTCGAACCGTCGTGACGCAGGGTGAACGATGCCAGCAACTGGTCGTTCCAGTTGTAGTCGAGTTTTCCGAAGTACGACATCAGTTTGTAGGAGTCGCCGGCACCCGTAGCGGTCTGGATGCCTGTACCGGCGTTGGGCCACATATAGTCTACGGTCTCCAGGGGATAGTTCGTGCGGCGTGCGGAGAAGTCGATGCCGTTGTCCTGGTGGGTCTCCAAGCCGAGCAGTACGGTCAGGTTGTGGCCCTTGACGATGTCGAAGTTATACTGCAGTGTGTTCGACCATGTCCACTTGGTGCTGTGGTTCTGCGACATGGTGCTGGCGTTGGTGCTGTTCTTCACCACGTCGGAGTCCCATGTGTGCTGCATCGAGCGGATGTAGCCGTTGGTATAGTCGATACCGAAGTTGGAGCGGAAGAGCATGCCCTCGATAGGTGTGATGTCAACGTATGCGTTGGCGAAGATGCGCCACTTCTTCAGGCGGTTGTCCTTGTTGTGGTAGAGTTCGCGCAGGGGGTTCTGACGGTCGCTCATACCGCCCACGGGGCCGGAGAAGGTCTCGCCGTCAATCTCGTAGACGGGCAGCGTGGGGGCCATCTTCAGGGCGTTCTCCAGGGGAGCGGCGTCCACATTATTAGAATAGGAGAACGAGGCGTTCTCGCCCACGGTGATAATCTTGTTGAGCTTATACGAGCTGTTGAAGCGTGCCGAGAAGTTCTCGAAGTCGGTATGCTTCAGCACGCCGAGTGCCTTCTTGTAGCCAACGGAGAAGAGGGTGGAACCCTTCTCATGGGCTTTCGAGAAGCTGAGGTCGTAGTTCTGGGTGATGCCCGTGCGGCCGATTTCGTCCACCCAACTGGTGTCGCTGTAGGGCATGGTCTGCTTGGCGTTCATGAAGCCGTCGTAGTAGCCGCCCACGGTGTAGTTGTCCATCGTGCCGGTCACGGGGTTGTAGACTGAGATGGGCGTGCCGCCGGCCACGTCGAGGGCCAAGCCGTAGTTCTGGGCGTAGTCAGCAGGTTCTTGCCGTCGTTGAGGGCAGCCTGCACCAGTGCGGTGGCGTACTGCTGACTGTTGAGCAGTTTCATCTTCTGCGACATCCAGGCCACGGAGACGGAGGCGTTGAAGTCGATGCTCACCTTGTCGCCCTTCTTACCCTTCTTGGTGGTGATGATGATCACACCGTTGGCAGCGCGGCTACCGTAGATAGAGGCCGATGCGGCATCCTTGAGCACCTGCATCGACTCGATGTCGGAGGCGTTGAGCGAGTTGAGCGAGCCGCTGTAGGGCATACCGTCTACGATGTAGAGCGGAGCAGTGCTCGAGCCGCCCATGGAGCCGATACCACGTATCTGCACGTTGGCCTCGCCCGAGGGAGAGCCGCTGGTGGTGATGGTCATGCCGGGCACCTTACCCTGCAGCGATGCCATCGGGTCGGTGTTGCTGGCCTTGAAGTCCTTGGTCTCCACCACGCCCACCGAACCGGTGAGGTCGGCCTTGCGCTGCACCTGATAACCGGTGACGACCACCTCGGCCAGGGCCTGGGCGTCGTCCTTCATCGTCACTCGCATGCCGTCGGCTGCCGCCATCTCTACGGTCTGGTAGCCGATGTAGGTGAATACGAGTGTCTTGCCGGGAGCAACCTTCAACTTGAAGTTACCGTCGAAGTCGGTCACGGTGCCGTTCGACGTTCCTTTCTCCATGACGGTGGCACCGATGACCGGTTCGCCCGTGGCGTCGGCTACCGTGCCACTGATTTCTGCTTGCGCGTACACTATAGTACTCACAAGAGCGAGCGTTAGGCTCAGTAGCAATCTCTTTAATTGTTTCATTTGCTTGTTACTTTTTAGTTAGTTATTATGAGAAATCTGCCGCAAAAGTACTAACTAAACGTGCAAGCGACGTATAAATATCGTTCACGGACGTATAAAAATGATACACGAAACAATCGTTGACTATTATGTTTGAATTGTCCACAATTCCCGCAAACAAAGCGGAAGGGCAGAGTTTCCCGGTAACTATTCAGCGATTCGGTTGTCGATGGTCGCTTCGCTCAAAATTATAAGAAAATTGAATCAGAAAATTATAAGAAAGCGGTGAGCACCAGCTTTCAACTGCTGAAGTACTATTCTGTTCTTATAATTTTTTTAATAATTTTCTTGCAATTTTGAGCGAAGCGACCCCAAAAGGGTTTTGGCTGAATAGTTACGTTTCCCGTTTACTCTGCCCTCATTTCCATCGGATACTTGCCGTACTGCTGCTTGAAACACTTGGAGAAGTAGCCCGGCGTTCCGAAGCCCACCTCGTAGGCAATCTCGTTGACCGTCTTGGTGGTGGTCTGAAGCAGTGTGTGGCCTCGCTGCAGGCGCATCTGGCGGAGCAGCTCCACGGGCGAGAGCCCCGTGAGGGCCTTCACCTTGCGATACAGCTGCACCCGGCTCAGTCCCAGCTCCTCGCCCAGCTCGTCCATCTTCAGGTTGGGGTTGGCCATGTTCTTCAGGATGGCCTCCTTCACCGCGTCGGCGAAGAGCTTGTCTTGGGAGCTTCTTTTGGGGAGGGTGGATGGTTCATTCTGCTGGATGATGGAGGGTTCTTTTAGCCCTCCGTCAACTTCTCCTCCCTCGAAGAGGTAGCGCAGTTGCTGGCGGCTCTTCACCAGGTTGTAGATGCGGGCTATCAGCAGGTCGGCATTGAAGGGCTTCGTCAGGTAGGCGTCGGCCCCGTGCTCGTAGCCCTCCATCTGCTGGGCCTCGGTGTCGCGTGCTGTCAGCAGTATGACGGGAATGTGGCTTGTCACGGTGTCCTCCTTCAGCCGCTGGCAGAACTCCAGGCCGTCCATGACGGGCATCATCACGTCGCTCACCACGATGTCGGGCACCATCTCGCGCGCTATCTTCAGGCCCAACTGTCCGTCGGCAGCCTCCAGCACGTAGAAGCGGTCGGAGAGCAGGGTCCGCAGGTAGTAGCGTATGTCGGCATTGTCGTCGACGACCAGTATGGAGGGCAGCTCTTCGGTATCTTCCTGTTTCATCACTGCCAGGCGTGCCTCTTGTATGGTAGTCTCGGTAACTGGCTCTTGCTGTGCTGCCGTCTCGTCGCTCACCATCGCATTCATCTCCTTGCGGAAATTGAGTACGCTCGATGTCACCGACTCTAACTGTTCGATGTTGCGCCCCACCACTTCCAGCAGTCCGCGGTCGTCGCCCTTCAGTCTGTCACCGTTGAGCAGTTCCTTCACAGGCCCTGCGATGAGCGTCAGCGGGGGCTTCAGCTGGTGACTGGCATTGGTGTAGAAGCGGGTCTGCTCCTCATTCAACTGCTTCTGCCGACGGTGGGCACGGCTTATCTGCTTGGCGGCGCGCCAGGTCATCAGCAGACCCACAATGAGCAGAACGATGCTCACCAGACTGGCTATGAGCACCCGGTGCTGGGTGTTATAGAGTCCGAAGTAGGCCTCCAGCTTGTCTTGTATGGTGATGAGCTCTTCGCCCTGCTCCATCAGTTCCTGGCTGTAGAGGGCTATCATGTCCACGTTGTCGGGCGTTATCATCATGCCGTTCAGATAGTTCTCGCGCTTGTAGGGCTTGCCCTCCAAGATGTCGAGTGCCAGGCGGATGATCTTCTCGCCATGCGTGGGATAGATGCAAGTGCCGGCCAGACGGCCCTGCTGCACAGCCTCAATGCCCTCGCCGGGGCCTGGCAAGCCATCGACGCCGATGATCTTCACCTGCCCTTCCATCTTGGCAGCCTTGACGGCACGGTAGGCCCCCATGGCCATGAAGTCGCTGTGGCAGAACACCACGTCGGGCCGTCGGCCGGCCTTCAGTTCCTTGGCAACGATGTCGCCGGTGTGGTGGTCGTCCCAGTCGCCCAGGATGCAGGTATAGTTGATTTCGGGGTGCTGCCTGATGGTGGCCTCGAAGCCTTTGTGGCGGTCGGCTGCGGGCGAGGTGGTCTGCAGGGCGGCAATCTCCAGCACGCGCCGGTCATCGGTCTGGGCGGCCAGCGCGGCGGCATAGCTGGCAGCCTGTCTGCCCACGGCCACGTTGTCGCCGCCAATAAAGGCGGTATAGTCGTCGGTCTCTGCCTTTCGGTCGAAGAGTATCACCGGCACGCCCTTCTGCCGTGTGCGCTTCAGGGCGTCGGCCACTTCGCCATATTCGTTGGGGGCCACCACCAGCAGGTCGTAGTCGGCGGCTGCCAGACTGTCTATCTGTCGCACCTGTACGGCAGAGATGTCGTGACAGTTGAAGATGCTCACCTCGACGTGCTGTTCGTACAGGTGCTGGGCGGCCAGCAGCTCGTTGTTGAGCTTGCTGCGCCAGTTGCCTTCCGAACACTGCAGCACGCCGATGCGGTAACTGTGCTGCGAGCTGCATGATGCAGTGAGGAGCACCGCTGCTAATAATATAAGGTATAGAGTTGTTCTACGCATGATGTCCACATAACACGATTTGCGGACAAAGGTACGAAAAAAAAGTCAATCGGCAACGGAAAACGAAAAAAAACTGTAGGCCGCGAATCACTTCGAGGCCTACAGGTCTAAAAAGATTACTAACTATACTAACTACTGACTAAACTAAACTTATCTTATCGTAGACACTCGTACATCGCTGACGGTGACCGTTCCGCCGTAGTTGTTGATGCTCCAGCAGTTCTTCTGGATACCGTAGATGCGCTGGGTGTAGCAGACGTTGTCGTTGATGTACATCACCATGACGGAGTTGTCGGTATAGATGTCTATCTTGTAGGTGTTGTCTGCCGGGCGCTCGAACCAGTAGCCGTCGATGCCGTCGACGAATCCCTGTCCTTCCTCGCCTTCCTGCTCGAAGTTCACCTTGCGGTGGTTCTCGTCCTCAGGGTTGACGACCATGGTGTAGTACTTCTTCGCGTCGGTGCTGCGCACCATCGAGATGCCGAACTTATCCCACGGGTTGGAGGTCTTGACAGTCAGGGTGATGTGGTTAGAGGTGCCCAGGCGGTTGAAGAGCACGTAGGCACCGTCGCCAGAGAGCGTGCCGCCGCTGAAGCCCTGCGATGCCATCACGTTGACGGGCTGCTCCTGGGTGTACTTGGCAGCCATGGCGGGCACGGCACCGAGGGTGAGCGTACCGTCGCTGTGCTGTATGACCTTGTGGCAGACGAGTGCTCCCGACCAGTTGGGCTCGTTGCCGTCGCCACCGCCCACGCTGACGTTCATCTCGTCGATGTCGCCGCCAGTGCGGTAGGGGCACCATCCCCAGATGTAGCGGTCGGTGCCGTTGGAGGCTGTCTTGCCGGCATAGAAGGCACGGGTGTCGAGCACGCCCTCATGGCCGTCCTTGGGCCAGTTGGCGCCGGGGTCGTTGAAGCAGGCCTTGAGGGCCTCGTAACTGTCGGCCATCATGTACTTCACCTTGCGGCTCCACGAGGTGCGGTAACTCTCGCTGTAGACGAGATACCAGTACTGGCCCATCTTAAAGATGTCGGGGCATTCGAGCATGCGGTCCCAGATCATGTTGAACGAGCCGACGTGCTCCCACGACTTCATGTCGCTCGACTTGAACTCGGCAAACTTGGGGTCGCCGCCCCATACGGGTCGCGTGGCGATGACCATGCGGTACTGTCCGTCGTCGGCCACGAAGATCTGCGGGTCGCGGAAGTCGACAGAGGAGTAGTCGTAGTCGGGGCCGTTGAGTTGCCAGAGGGGGTCTTTCGTCCAGGTCTTGAAGTCGGGCGACGTGGCGCGCATCACTACCTCGGTGTACTTAGCCTGCGGGTTGTGGCCGGTGTAGTAGATGTAGTAGAGACCGTCGTTCTCGTTGTAGTAGCAGCAGCCGGTGCCGAGGGCGGCATCCTGCTGAAAGTCGTTGGTGCCCACGGGTAGCAGTTCGCCGAGCGACTGGTAGTTGCAGCCGTCGGTGGTCTGCACGGCCCAGATGGGGTGGTAGCGGTAGGCGGCGTTGTTGACGTACTCCTGTAGGTAGAGCACGCGGAAGGCACCGGCCTTCTGGTCGTAGAAGGGCATCGGGTCTCCTACACGCCCGATGGCGGGCGTGTAGTAGGTGGAGAGGCCGGTCTCGTCGGTGGGGATGAAGCGGGTGGTGGTGCCTGCCCAGTCCTTGGCGGGGTCGCCGGTGATGGTGTCGTCGCTGCAGGAGGCGAAGAGGGGGACTGCGGAGATACCGCAGTATACTAAACCTGCACGGAGGGTTTTTAATATCTTGTTCACCATACTATTTACGATTTTAGTATTTATTATTTATGATTTATTTACGATTTTATGATTTGGCTGTTTACCGTGTCCACGGGAGAGCGGTAGCAAATTCTTCACTCTTCATTTACCTAAGTACTCGAGGGCGTTGAGCATGATTCGGCCCATGTTGTCGTGATAGACGGAGGTGTAGGGCGTGGGCGAGTTCCAGTCGAAGAGGCCGGTGCCGAAGCAGATGATGCCGCCCTTTCCGAACTCACCGTTGGCGTTGGGGAGTTCCCACGAACTGACGGTGTTGTCGCCGCCGAGGGGACGTGCGCCGGTGCGCTCCTTGAACACGTCGACGGTCTTGTAGTCATCCCAGAAGGCGTACTGGGCCGTGGTGTTACAGATGGTGTAGCCGTTGTCGAGGGTGTAGACGGCATTGTCGGCAGCACCGGGATAGGTGGTCAGTCCCTGCCACAGCGGGTGTGTGATGTCGTAGGCGTAGAAGTGCCAGGGGTCGTCGCCCATCAGGTCGGAGCCTTCACCACCGCCGCCGCCCCAGCAGTTGTTGGGATAGGTGTCCTCAGGCATGGCGCCCAGTGCGATGGCGTAGTTGACGGCCGAGCGGCTCAGTACGAAGGCACCGCCGTTCTTCCAGAACTCCTTCATGCGCGGCAGGGCAGCCATGGCCTGCGTTTCCACGTCGACGAAACTGTTGTAGGTGCCGGGCATCGGACAGTGGCGGTGGTAGAAGATCAGTCGGCAGCGGTCGAGCGAGATGGCTCCGCTGGCCATGTCGGCCCAGGAAGCGTATGCAGAGCCCTGCACGTTGGCGGTGAGCCACTTGGCGGCAGCCTTCTCCTCGTCGTTGAGCAGTTCTACGTTCTCTGCCTCGCCCACGAAGATGGCCACGGGGTTCTCAATCAGGGTGACGTAGACGGTGTAGACGTTAGATGCGGTATTGTCGGTGAGGGTGAGTTGGAAGGGCTCGGTGAAGTTGCCCTTAGTGCCGCTGACAGGACTGCACACGGCATCCTCGCTGCAGGTGGCCTCGAAGGTGGCGTTGGCCAGGTCGATGCCACTGTTGGCCATCACGCTGACGGTGACGGTCTTCTCCTCCTGGTTGATGGCGCCCTTGACACCTTCGAGCAGGAAGAGGGAGAGCAGGGCCTCGTCGTTGCGCACGGCAATCTGGTAGTCCATCCTCAGGTCGCCGTTGGCGACGCGGAGGTTCTTGTCGGCTTCGAGGTTGATGTGGTCGCCCACCTTGATGTTCGAGGTGGCACCGTTGGAGATACGGAGGGCCGTCACCTCCATGTCGCTCTTCTTGTCGAAGTCGGCGGGCACCTTCACTTTGATGAGTTTCTTCTCGGTGCTGATGGTGGCAGCGTACTGGCCGTTGAGGATGAGTTCCTCTACGAGGCACTCTCCGCCGACGTTGATGCTGCCGGTGTGGTCGTCGCTGCAGGAGGCGAGGGCTGCGGAAATACCGCAGCATACTAAACAAGCGCGGAGGATATTATATATCTTTGTATTCATAATCTTCAATTATCAATTATCAATTACCAATTATCAATTTACCAATTGCCGCAGTTTTGAGTATAGTGGCCGTTGGAGGCAGAGATCTGCTGCTTGGGAATGGGCAGATACTCGTTCTTGTTGGCGGTGAACGTCGAACCGCTGAGGAAACTCATCGTTCGGCTCTCGTCGGTGTAGAACTTGTTGATGACGGTGGCGGCATCGCCCCAGCGCACGAGGTCGAAGAAGCGCTCATACTCCATGGCCATCTCCAGTCGGCGCTCCATCTTGACGATCTTCATGGCCTCGTCCTTGGTGTAACTGCCGGTGTAGCGGCTCACGGCGTAGCGCACCCCATACTTGTTGGGATAGCCGCTGACGATGCTGTTGGTCATCATGCCGATGGCACGGTCGCGCACCTGGTTGACCAGTTGGATGGCCTCCGTGGTCTGGTTGAGTTGAGCCAGTGCCTCGGCGCGCATCAGCAGCACGTCGGCATAGCGGAAGACGATGCGGTTCATCGACGATGCCCACTGGTTGTCGCAGTTGAAGAGGTAGACGTCGGTCAGTGCGGGGTCCACGTTCTGCTTGAGCGATACGAAGTATCCGTATGTGCCGCCGCTCCGGCTCCACGTGTTGGTCTCGGCCACCATGTAGTCGGGGTTGAACATATAGGGCGTGCCGGGCACGCCTACGGTGACGAAGAGGCGCGGGTCGACGGTCTGCGTGGAGCCTACATAATAGTCGGTAGCGGCGAAGTCGTCGAGCATGGGCAGTCCGTCGGCCGTGGTGCGGTAGGCGTCAACCAGGTTGTGGGAAGGCTTGTAGAAGTCGTTGCCGGAGTCGTGTACCTTGGGGATGCAAGGCACGATGAGACGGTTGGAGAAGTTGAGGTTTCCGTAGACGGTACCGTCGTTCTTGGAGTACTGGATGGCCCAGATAGACTCCTTGCCGTTCTCATACTGCTCCTCGGGACGGAAGTTGTTGTGCAGGTCGCTCTCCAGACCGTAGTTGGCGTAGAGCGAGGGGTTGGTGTACTCCACCACCTTCTGCAGGTCGGCATCGTTGATGCCCGTCACCTGATGGGTGTTGGCATCGTCCTGGCGGTATGCCTTGTAGAGATAGACCTTGGCCAGGAAGGCGGCAGCGGCGGCCTTCGTGGGGCGGCCCTTGTCGGCCTGCGTCACGGGCAGCACGGCGTAGGCATCCTCCAGGTCGTTGATGATCTGCTGCCAGCCCTCGTCGTTGGTGTATTCGGTGTTGGTGAGGTTGTTGTAGTCCTCTTCCTCCATGTTGGGCTTGTTGACGAAGGGTATTTTCTTGAACAGGCGCTTCATCTGGAAATGGCCGTAGGCACGCAGGAACTTCATCTCAGCGGTGCGCTGACGGATGGTGGCGTTCTCCTGGTCGGCCGTGGCCAGCACGTCGAGAGAGAGGGATACGCGTGAGAGATACTTGTAGAAGCGCTCCCAGATGGATGAGAAGGGCCATGCCTCGGTGTCGAAGCCAATGCCCGTCTCGAGGTGGTGGAAGGGCTCACCGTCGGAGAAGTTAGAGCCGCCCACGTAGGCATCGTCGCTGCGGGTGTCGTAGTTCCACAGTGAGAAGGAGGCGTTCATGTCCTCGATGGAGAGCAGGCCTGCGTAGGCGGAGATGAGCAGGTCGTCGATGTATTTGGGGTCCTTCACCTCGTCCTGTGTCAGCGTGGCCTGGGGCTTCTGCTCGTCGAGGAAGTTGGAGCAGGAGGCGAGGAGGGCGACTGCGGAAATACCGCAGTATACTAGACGGGTGCGGAATGTCTTATATATCTTGGTAATCATAATTCTCAATTTTCAATTCTCAATTTTCAATTAAAACGAAACGTTCAGTCCGAAGGTGAGGTTGAGGGGGATGGGATAGTTGAATCCTGGGTTCTCGGGGTCGGCACCGGAGAACTTGCTGCTCTTGATGGTGAGCAGGTTCTGGGCAGACAGGTAGAGGCGGATGCGCTTCATGCGGAGTTTCTGCGAGAACTTATCGGGCGCGTTGAAGCCCAGTTGTATGGTGCGCAGTTTAAGGTATGAGCCGTTCTCGATGTAGTAGGACGATACGCGGCCCTCGTTGTTGGTGTCCGAACTGGTCAGTGCGGGGATGTCGCTGCCGGGGTTGGCGGGGCTCCAGGCGTCGAGGGCTCGGATGCCCTTGTTCAGGTAGGGCACGTTGATGTTGGAGTTGGCCCAGAAGTCGGTCTGCGACTTGTAGCCACGGCAGTCCACATCGACGCCCTGCACACCCTGCCAGAACATGGTGAAGTCGAACTGCTTGTACTGCAGGTAGACGTTCAGGCCCCAGGTGAAGGCGGGCGTCGGGTCGTAGATCCAGTCCTGGTCGGCCTCGCTGATGCGTCCGTCGCCGTTGAGGTCCTTATAGCGGATGCGCCCCAGTCCGGCACCTTCCTGTGTGGCGTGGTTGTCGATCTCCTCCTGGCTCTTGAAGATGCCGTCGGCGATGTAGCCCACCTGTGCGCCCATCGGATGTCCCACGACACTCTTCACGCCGTTGCCGCCGAAGGTGCCCTTGGCAGCCACCGTCTCGGGCAGCTTGGTGATCTCGTTGGTGTAGCGGCTGATGTTACCGTTGATGTCCCACGAGAAGCCACTCTCCAGTTTGTGGCGGTAGCCCACGGAGAGTTCCCAACCCATGTTCTTCATCTCGCCGGCATTGATCCACTTCGAGGCACCCTCGCCCATGGCACCGATGCCGTCCATCGGCAGCAGGATGTCCTTCGTCATCTTGTGGAACCAGTCGAGGCTTCCGTAGATCTCGTTGCGCAGCAGGGCGAAGTCGAGACCGATGTTGTGCTGCGTGGTGGTCTCCCACTTGATGTCATCGTTGCCTCGCTGTGAGCGCACGTAGCCGTTGGCCAGTTGATAGCCGCCGTTGGAGCCGGTGATGTCGTAGGAGGAACCAGCCTGTCCGCTGCCCCAGAGGCCGGTAGATACTACAGCCTGATAGAGGGTGTAGCGGGCGGTGTTCGAGATCTCCTGGTTACCGGTCTGTCCCCACGAGTAGCGCAGTTTCAGGTCGTCGAGCCACGAACTGGCCTTCTGCATGAACTTCTCCTGCGAGATGCGCCAGCCGAGCGAGACGGAGGGGAAGGTACCATACTGGTTGTTCGAACCGAAGCGGCTCGAGCCGTCGCGGCGTATCGTGATGCTGCCCATATAGCGGTCGTCGTAGGTGTAGTTCACCTTGCCGAAGTACGACAGCAGGGAGAATCCGTTGCCCGAGCCCTCAGCCAACTGTCGCCCGGCACCTGCCGAAGGCCACATGTAGTCTGTGTTGAGGATGGCCAGGTCGTAGCGCTTGGACGAGTTCCACTTGTAGTCCTGGCGGTTCACCTCCATACCAATCATGGCATCGCCACGGTGCTTGCCAATCTCGAGGTTATAGGTGGCGATGGCGTTCCACATCCAGCGCATCCAGTGCTCCTGCTTGCTCTCCACGGCCGTGTCGGTGCGCTTCATCTTACCGTTGGCGATGGGGTAGGTGAAGAAGCGCTGCTCCTTCTGCGTGTAGTCCATGCCGAGGGTGGAGCGGATCATGAAGCCCTTGAAGGGCATGATGCTGATGTGGGCATCGCCGAAGGTGCGCCACTGGGTGTACTCGTTATCCTTATTATTATAGAGCAGGCTGAGGGGGTTCTCACGCTCGGAGTAGGCACCGAGGGCCTGTGCGTACTCACCGTTCTCGGCGTAGATGGGGAAGTTGGGGTTGAACTCCAGGGCATTCTCCAGTATGCCGCCAGGGGCATCGACGCCCTTGGTGCGGTTGATGGTGAAGTTCTCGCCGATGACGACCTTGCCGTCGAACAGTTTGTAGTCGGCATTGGCACGGGCGGAGAGACGGCTGAACTGCGAGTCCTTGATAGTACCCTTGTTGCCGTAGTAGCCCATCGAGAAGAAGGCGCTGCCCTTCTCCGAGCCGTTGCTGACGCTGACGTTGTACTGCTGTACGATGCCCGTGCGTGTGATCTCCTTGAACCAGTCGGTGTCGCCGGCTCGCACGGTGGCATTGTCGTCGAGGAACATGTTCATCGTCATGCCGTTGAGCATGGGATGGCCTGCGGCGTCGTAGGTCCAGTCGAAGTTGTAGCCCAGGTTGTTGTTATTGGGGTTCAGACCGTCGTTGACGGAGGCCTGCCAGAAGGCGCGTCCCCACTGGCTGGCGTTCATGGTCTCTATCTTGTTGGTGTAGAGCGAGGCGGCCACGGATGCGTCGAAGTTGACCTTCACCTTGCCGTCCTTGCCCTTCTTGGTGGTGATGATGATCACACCGTTGGCAGCGCGGCTACCGTAGATAGAGGCCGAGGCGGCATCCTTCAGAACCTGGATCGACTCGATGTCGTTGCCGTTGAGTTCGTGCATGCCCGACTTGGTGGGCACGCCGTCGATGATGTAGAGCGGGTCGTTGTCGTTGAGCGTGCCGATACCGCGGATGCGTACGGTGGCAGCACCGCTCGGGTTACCGTCGGCCTGGATGTTCATGCCCGGCACGCGGCCCTGCAGGGCCTTCATCGGGTTGTTCTCATTCTGCTTGGCCAGTTCGTTGACGCTCACCACCGAGACGGCACCCGTCAGGTCGGCCTTGCGCTGGGTGGTGTAGCCCGTGACGACCACCTCCTCCAGTGAGAGGGCATCGTCCTGCATGGTGACGGTCATGCCATTCTGGGCCTGCACCTCCTGCGTCAGATAGCCGATGTAGGAGATGACGAGGGTGGCCCCCTGGTTGACCTTGATCTTGAAGTTACCGTCGAAATCGGTCACGGTGCCGTTCGACGTTCCTTTCTCCATCACCGTGGCACCGATGACGGTCTCGCCCGTCTTGTCGACCACGGTTCCGCTAATCTCCGTCTGCGCGTACAATAGTGTAGCCGTCAGCAGGAGACAGAAGCTGAGTAACGCTCTTTTTAGCTGTTTCATTGTTGTTGTTTAAAAGGGTTAGTTAATACTTTGTTATCAAAATCTGATGCAAAGTTACTATCGGCGCAACAACAAATGTATCAAAAATCGTTCTTCGGCTAACAAAAATGTTTCATGGTAACATCTCTTGCCGCCTTAGTCCGTAGCGTTTATGTGTTGAAACAAGACGGGCAGAGCGGTCATTGCTCAGCCCTGAGGTCGGTGGGGTACTTGCCGAATTGCTTCTTGAAGCAGTTGGAGAAGTAGCTCGGCGTGTTGAAGCCTACCTCGAAGGCTATCTCCGATACGCTCTTCGTGGTCGATACCAGCAGGTTGTAGCCGCGCTGCAGCCGCATCTCGCGCAGCAGCTCCACGGGCGAGATGCCCGTCAGGGCTTTCACCTTACGGTAGAGCTGTACGCGGCTCATGCCCAGTTGGTCGCCCAGGTCCTCGACTTTCAGGTTGGGGTTCGACATATTCTTGCGGATGGCCTCGTTGAGCGTCTCTGCGAAGATGTTGTCCTGCGAACGGGGCACCGGCACCTCGTCTGCCGGTGTCTCGAATACGCGGCGCAGTGTACGGGTGTCGGGATTGGTGTAGAAGAGCGTCTGCTCCTCGTTCATCGTCTGCCGCTGGCGTATCGTGCGGCGTGTCTGCACCAAGGCCCTCCAGATGAGGAGCAGAGCAACGATGAGCAGCACGATGGCTGCGAAACTGCCCGCCAGTACGCGGCGCTGGGTGTTGTAGAGTCCGAAGTAGTCTTCGAGTTTGTCCTGGATGGTGACCAGCTGCCCCATCTGCCGCTGCAGCTCGCTGGTGGTCTGGGCGATGGGCCAGGCATTCTCCTTGACCACCAGTATGCCCTGTAGGGTGTTCTCCCGCTCGTAGGGTCGGCCGGTGAGGATGTCGAGGGCCAGGCGTATGATGCGGTCGCCGCCCGTGGGATAGACATAGCTGGCCAGCTGGTGGCCGAACTGCACATAGTCGAGACCCTCGCCGGGCATGCCGTCGATGCCCATGATGTGAACCTTACCCTCTGTGCCTGTCTCCACCACGGCCTTGTAGGCTCCCGTGGCCATGCCGTCGTTGTGGCAGAACACGATGTCGGGCCGTCGGCCGCTCCTGATCTGGTCTATCACGATGCGGTAGGTGCCCTCCGACGACCAGTCGCTCTCGCGCCATACGTAGTCCAGCTCCGGATGCCCCTCTACCACTCCGGCGAAGCCCTGATGGCGCTCCTGTGCCGGTGTGCTGCCCATCGAGGCCGTCACTTCGAGTATGAGCGGCTTGTGCCCCTCGGCCAGCAGGCCACGGGCCACGTCGACGGCATTCACGCCGATGGCACGGCCCGCCTCCACATTGCTGCCGCCGATGAAGGCGGTATAGTTGTCCGTAGCCACCTTGCGGTCGAAGCAGACGACGGGGATGCCCTGCTCCATCACCCGCGAGATGGCCTCGGCGATGGGGCCGGCCTCGTTGGGGGCCACCACCAGCAGGTCGATGCCACTGGCTGCGAGGCTGTCTATCTGCCGAATCTGCCGCTGCGTGTCATCGTCGGCATTGGCTATCGTCACCTTGGCACCATGCTCATACAGGTGCTGGGCGGCGAGCATCTCCTGGTTCACTTTCTCGCGCCACTGTCCGCCGCTGCACTGCGACACGGCAATCCGGTAGGTCTTCTCGTCAGGCCCGCAGGCCGAAAGCAGAACACCGCATAATATAATTAGGTATATGGCCTTCTTACGCATAGTTGTCTGGTTTTGGCGACAAAGGTAGTGAAAATCCGTCAAACAACAAAAGGAATGGCAGAATTATTTGATGATGACGTCGAGCGTGACGGTGATTTCCTCGTTGCCCGCCTTGACGGGGTGTGGGATGTGCTGTAGGCCCTTGGGGGTGCTGGCATCGGGGGTGAAGGTGATGAGGATAGGTTCGCGACGGTCGGCCTGGCCTCGGTGCAGGATGACGACGGTACGCTCCTTGGTCTCGCCGACGTGCATGATGCCCAGGTCGAAACGGTCGGCAGAGAGGCGCAGAGTGTCGTTGATACGGATGGGGAACTGGCGGAGAAGCGTCTCCTCGGAGGTGATGCAGGAGCCGGTGAGCGATAGGTGGACGGTTTTTCTTTTTGACTGTAGACTGTAGTTTTTTTGTTTTTCTGACTGTAGACTGTAGATGAGCGTGGCTGTCTCCTCGAAGTCGCCGCCCTTGCCCCGTGGGTTGAAGCGTAGGGTGATGGCGGCGGTATCGCCGGGTTGGATGAGGCTGTCCTTGGGGAATGCCACGGTGGTGCAGCCGCACGAGGTGTAGCCCTGGGTGAGGACCACGGCCTCGGTGCCGGCGTTGCGCAGCCAGAAGTCACGCTCCTGCACACCGTCAGCCTCGTGGATGGTGCCGAGACTGACGGTGGCCAGACCGATGACGATGAGTGAGTCAGCGACAAACATACTTGCGGCCGTCCTTGATGCAGATGCCTTTCTGGGGGGCGGTAAGCCTGCGGCCCAGAAGGTCGAATTGACAATTGACAGTTGACAGTTGACAATTGGCTAATTGAGGTTTTGCTATCGCCGTGGCGTTATCGGCATCGAGCGTCCAGGCCTTCAGGCTGGCCTGCATCTCGGTGGTGGCGAAGGCCTCGGCTTCGATGGCGCTGGCATCGCGGGGGAAGAGCCGCACGGAGAAGGCCCAGGTGTCGCAGACGAAGATGTCGGCGATGGAGCCGTCGAGGAACACGTGCAGCTTCAGTTTTTCGCCGGTAGCGACCTTACGGGGCAGCGTGGCCGTATAGATGCCGGCGTAGGGGGCGGCATCGTTCACCTCGCGGTCGAGGGTGGTCAGGTCGAGGGTCAGCGTACACTTGTCGGTGTCGTAGGTCAGCGAAGCCTGCTTGTCACCCGACTTCAGGAAGCGGAAACCGCAGGTGCCGCTGGCCACGGTGAACTCGCCGAGCAATTCTATCTGCCGACCGCTGACGGGAGCCAGCGACTCGTTGCCGATGAGGGCCAGCTCCTTGGCGTAGGTGGTCTCTGTCCGCATACCCTCTAAGCCGCTGAAGGGCTTCTGCTGGAGCGAGCCGTCGGCGGCAATCGTGAGTTCGCGGGGCAGCGAGTAGTTGTGGGCCCAGCCCATCTCGAAGTTACGCTCCGTGGCCAGCTTGTCGGGAACGATACCTAAGAGCAGTGTCTTGCCATCCTTCTGATAGATGGTGGGCGAGAGCAGGCCGTATCCGTCGCGGCTGATGCCGCCTATCTCGAGCGTCTGCATCTCGCCGTCGGGTGTGAACTTGCCGTCGCTGCCGATGGTGCCTACCCAGCAGAGGGTGCGCGTGCCGACACCCGTGCCGAGGGGTGTGCAGGTGAAGAGGTATTTGCCGTTGGCCATCGGGGTAACATTGGGCATCTCCCAGAAGGTGCCGTGCAGCGTTGCCGTGGCACCCTGGAAGAAGGTGGTGCCGTCGTTCGTCCAGCTGCCGTTTTCCAGCCTATGCAGCGTGCAGCAGCCCACGCCGTTTCGGCCCGTGCCCACGATGACGTACTTTTGACCGTTGGCCTCGAAGTAATAGGGGTCGCGGAAGTCCTGGAAGCCGCCGGCTGGCGTGCCGTTGATGACGATGCCTTGCTTCTCCCATGTCCGTAGCGAAGCGTCGGTGGCCTTGGCCTGTGCGATGGTGGCGCGGGCATTGTCCACAGCGGTATATAGTATATAGGTGTCGCCACCGTCCTCATATACGCAGCCACTCCAGCAGCCCTTCAGGTCGTAGCTCTCGCCGGGAGCGATGGCGATGGGTTCCTCTGTCCAGTCGTAGAGGTTGTCCGACGAGATGTGTCCCCAGTGCAGTCGCGACATGTAGGGGCCGTTGGCATTCTTCTGGAAGAACAGGTGGTAGCGCCCCTCGCTGTAGGTCATGCCGTGAGTCTCGTTGGTCCAGGCTCCTGTGGGCATGCCGTGGAACCGCAGGCGCCACAGTGACTCGGCGTAGCGCGAGGCGGGATAGCTGAAGTCGGGTGAATACTGGCTGTAGTCGATTGGGTCGATACGGGTGAAGTCCGTCACCTCATTGCTGATGCTGATGTCGTCGATGAGGCCGCAGAAGGTGTTGAGCAGCATCTTCTTCGACCAGGGGTCTGTGCTGTCGGTGGCATCCTTGCCGATATAGAAGTCGGAGGAGCCGTGCACGATGTCGGAGCGGCTCATGCGTGCCGTGCCGATGGCAGAGCCGTTCAGGTAGAGCGTGGCGGCGTTGTTGGCCTTGTCGAGTGTGGCGGTCACAAGGCACCACTCACCGCGCGGCAGTTTCTGCGTGCCGTCGATGGTGAACAGGTAGCCGCCGGCGTATGCCGAGCCGAACTGGAAGCGCAGGTCGCCCTGCGAGGAGAGTTGCAGGGCAAAGCCCTTCTTGTCCTCGAGATTACCGCAGATGGTGGCGTAGGTAGGCGTGTCCTCGGCCACGTCGACCTTCATCATCGGGTAGGTCTCGGCAGCCAGGATGACATTTATGGTCAGTGCCTCGGTGCTGAGCGAGCCGACGGGGATGGCGGCCTTCACGTAGTTGGAGTAGCCGTCGAAGCGGAGGGCCTGCCCCTGGATGGCATCGACGGTGAAGGCCGGCAGTTGTGATGCCACGGTGTACTGCTGGCCCGATGCGGCTTCGGTGATCTTGCCGTCGGCGGTGAGTGACATGTCGAAGTGTGCGGCAGCGGTTTGTGCCTCGCTGGCGATGGCCTGTGCGGCCATCAGCGTTGTCAGTAGTAGGTGTTTGATTCTCATTGCTTATTAGTCTTGATTTCTGGCTGCAAAGTTAGGCATTATTGCCTTTCGGGGATATAACATTTGTTTCAAATGATGCAAAATTTCGTTCAAATCAGCAAAACGGGCAGCAGTAACCACCGTTACCGCTGCCCATTTACAGACTAACCAATTAACTATATGTATGAATCAACTATTTCAGGTAACTGATGCAGTTGCTGGTGAATCGCTCCAGCTGGTTCTGATACTGGTTCTCACCGGCGATGTCCCACTCGTAGGCAGCCAGGCCTACGGCGAGGATGCGGCCTGCGAAGGTGGTGGTCGGCGCGAAGTCGATGATACCGGCGCAGCAGTAGTCCACCACGTGGTTCCACGTGCCGAGCACGGTGGAGTTGGTCTTGTCCTCCCAGGCCTTCACCACGTTGGGCTCGGGTGCCAGTCCGAAGGCGTTGAGGTCCCACATGCAGTTGTGGTCGCCCTTCACGCCGGCTCCCTCGAAGGCGTAGATGGAGCGTTCGTAGAGACCGCTGATGAAGTCCATGCCCCAGTAGATGTCGTGGTGGCTGTGGTCGTAGATCTGGCCCTCGGTGTTGCCGATGATGGGCTGCGAGCCCCACACGTCGTTGTTCTGACCGCCCTCGCCGTTGCCGTAGATGCCAGGAGCGTAGGCGTCGGCGATGCGGCCCACGGCCACGCTGAGCTGTGTGGCGTGGTTGGTGAGCAGCAGGTTGCCGCCGTCGGCAGTGAATGCCTTCAGGGCATTGACCGTCTCGTTGGAGGCCAGGTTGCCGGGCAGGTTCTGCCAGCCCTTCTCGATGCCGATGCGGTCGGCCATCACCCAGCACACAGTGTTCTGCTCGATGTCGAGCTGGTCGATGGTCGATGGTGTGAGCACCATGCCCTTGCCCTGGTTGACGTAGGTCTTCTGGAACCACTCCACGGCGGCCTTCTCGTCGGCGCTCTGCGTGTAGTCGTCGGCCACGAGCATGGCCACCTTCTTGTCGGCGGGCTCAGCCACGTACTTCAGGCAGTTGCCGGTGAACTTCTCTAACTGGTCCTGATACTGGTTGGCGCCGCCGATGTTCCACTCGTAGGCAGCGAGGCCCACGGCGAGGATGCGTCCGGCGAAGCTGCTGGTGGGTGCGAAGTCGATGATGCCGGCGCAGCAGTAGTCCACCACGTGGTTCCACGTGCCGAGCACGGTGGAGTTGGTCATGTCCTCCCAAGCCTTCACCACGTTGGGGCTGGGAGCCAGGCCGTAGGCGTTGAGGTCCCACATGCAGTTGTGGTCGCCCTTCACGCCGGCACCCTCGAAGCAGTAGATGGAGCGCTCGTAGAGTCCGCTGGTGAAGGTCATGCCACGGTAGATGTCGTGGCCGCTGTGGTCATAGATCTGTCCCTCAGCGTTGCCGATGATGGGCTGCGAGCCCCACACGTCGCCGTTCTGTCCGCCCTCGCCGTTGCCGTAGATGCCGGGAGCGTAGGCCTCAGCGATACGGCCCACGGCCACGGTGAGCTGGGTGGCGTGGTTGGTCAGGAAGAGGTTGCCGCCGTCGGCAGTGAACGACTTCAGGGCGTTGACGGTCTCGTTGGAGGCCAGTCCGCCAGGCAGGTTCTGCCAGCCGCGCTCCAGTCCGATGCGGTCGCACATCACCCAGCAGGCCGTCTGCTGCTCGATGTCGAGCAGGTCGATGGTGGCGGGGGTGACGAGCACGCCCTTGCCCGTGTTGACGTAGTTCTTCTGGAACCAGCTGACGGCATCCTTCTCGTCGGCACTCTGCTCGTAGTCGTCGGGCACGAGCATGGCTATCATGTCGCCGCCCTTCTGTGCCTCGTAGAAGATGTTGAAGCGCACCGTCTGGCCCTCAGAGACGCGGCCGTCGCTGTAGCGTGCCTTCACGGTGTAGGCCACGTCGACGTTCGTCGGGGCTTTCTTGATGAGATACTCGCTGACGACCTGGTCGATGTTGGTCACGTCGGCGTTGTCCTTGATGATCTGTATGCCCGACTGCCCCTGCATGGTGGGGTTGGTCCAGCGGAGGGTCACGTCGCGCACGCCGTCCTGGTAGTCGGCCACGAGGTTGGTCACGGCCTCGCTGTACTTGGCGGCCTCGTACTGCACGTCGCTGCAGGAGGCGAGGAAGGGGACTGCGCAGATAGCGCAGTATACTAGACCAGCGCGGAATGTTTTATATATCTTGGTAATCATAACTCTAAATTCTTACTTCTTAATTCTTCATCGGCGAAGCCGACACTTCTTAATTCTTAACTCTAAACTCTTCCCTTTTTACTTGTAAAGTCCGTTGGAGTTCTCGATCTGCGAGATGGGAATGGGCAGGTAGAGCTCGTCCTCAGTGACGCTGGCACCGGCATAGTAGGGGCGCAGCTGCGACTCCTCCTGCATGTACTTGTTGAGCGTCTCCACGGCAGTGCCCCAGCGGAGCAGGTCGAACCAGCGCTGCCCCTCCATAGCCAGCTCCAGTCGGCGCTCCATGCGCACGGCCAGACGGGCGCGGTTTTTGGTCCAGGCCAGGTTGCCGTCCCAGTCGGTGGGGTAGGGCTCCACGTAGTAGTCGGCCTTGCCGGGGTCGAGGTCCACGGGCAAGTAGTTGCCGTCGATGCTGCGCTTGGCCTTCTCGCGTACCTGGTTCACCAGTGCGCGGGCCTCCACGAGTTTGTCGTCGGTGGCGGCATTGTCGCCGGTGGCCAGTTCGATGAGTGCCTCAGCCTTGAGCAGCAGGATGTCGGCGTAGCGGATGAGGATGAAGTTCAGGCTCGAGGCGCCCCAGGGGAATCCCTGCACCATGTCGGGGCTGCTGGGGTCGATGAGTCCCTTCTTGCCGGAGTACTCGCCGTAGGTGTTGTAGTCGCGGCACCAGCCCTCTGTATAGGTATGTCCGCGGAAGGGGAATCCGATGCGGCCCACGGTGAGGTCGAGGCGCGGGTCGATGCTGCCCAGGTAGTCGCTGGTGACGCGCACGCTGTTGGCTGTGCCGTCAAGGTAGGGCAGTCCGTTGGCGTCGGTGCGGAAGGCGTTCACGAGGTTCTGCGAGGCGAGGAAGAAGTCGTCGCCCGAGCCGAAGATGTTACCCTCTGAGCGCGTGGTGTTGAGCAGGTTGCAGAAGTTGGCGTGGATGTTCTCCTCGACGCCGGTGACGTACTGCACGGCCATGATGCTCTCCATGCGGTTGTTGAACTCTATCTTCGACATGTCGGCGAAGTTCTGGTAGAGCTGGTACTTGCCGCTGTTGATGACGATGCTGGCCCACTTCTCCACCTCGCTCCACGAGCTGGTCTGGGCGTTGACCTTGGCCAGCAGGGCGGCAGCCACGTACTTGCTGAAGCGGCCGGGCTGGGCCTGCGACTCGGGCATGGCGTTGTAGGCCTCCTCGAGGTCGGCCTTGATGGCGGCGTAGATCTCCTCGCGGCTCTTGTTGCCGTTGGGCACCGTCTTGGGGTCGTCGGCCTCGGTGAAGTAGGGGATGCTCTTGAACACGCGGTTCAGGTCGAAGTAGAACCAGGCGCGCAGTGTCTTCAGCTCGCCGAGCATGGCCTCCTTCCCGCTGACGTCGGCATCCTGGATGGCCTGCATGGCCTTGTGTACACGGGCGATGCCCAGGTAGTTGTTCTCCCACTTGTTCAGGCAGGTGGCGTTGTCGCTGGTGATGTTCGAGATCTCCAACTGGTGGATGTTGGCCTCCATCGATACGCCCTCGCCGCCCTTGTAGGCATCGTCGGAGCGCACGTCGAACACCCAGTTGGTGATGGGTCCGGCGAAGGCGGCGTTGTTGTCCTCGAAGAAGTGGGCCTCGAGGCTCTGGTAGGCCGACGACATGAGGCCGTCGATGGACTCGTTGGTCAGCTGCTCGGCGGTGAACTCACCCTGTGGCTTCAGGTCGAGCTTGTCGTTGCAGGAGGTGAGGACTGCGGAAATACCGCAGTATACTAGACCGGCGCAGAATGCTTTATATATCTTGGTAATCATACTTTCTTAATTTTTCGTAAACTCAAGCATAAATGCTTAATTCTTAACTCTTAATTCTTAGAATGTCAGGTTCAGACCGAGGGTGAATGTGCGGGCACGGGGATAGAGGCCGCTGTCGACGCGGGCACCGTAGCCGGCGAGCATGACCTCGGGGTCGAGGCCCTTGTACTTGGTGATGGTGAAGATGTTCTCCACCTGTCCGAATACGCTGATGTTGGTGGCGAAGATCTTCTGCACGAAGCCCTTTGGCAGCTGGTAGCCCAGCTTGAGGTACTTCAGCTTCAGGTACGAGCCGTCCTCCACGAAGTAGTTCGACATGCGGGTCTCGTTGTTGTTGTCCACCATCGTCAGGGCGGGGATGGAGGCGCCGGTGTTCTCTGGTGTCCAGGCGTTGAGGATGTCCACGCCGTGGTTGGTCGACGAGCCGCCGCCGTAGTGCATGAACTCCAGCTGTCGGCGCGTGGTGTTGTAGATGTCGAAGCCGAACTCACCGGAGAAGAAGGCCGACAGGGTGAAGCCCTTGTAGTTGAGGTCGAGGTTCAGACCGAGGGCCAGGTCGGGGTTGGGGTCGCCGATGATGCAGCGGTCGGCGTCGTCCACCACACCGTTGCCGTCGATGTCGCGGAAGATGAGTCGGCCTACGCCCTTGCCCTGCTGGATGGCGTGGTTAGAGACCTGGTCCTCCGTCTGGAAGATGCCGTCGCACACGTAGCCGTAGTAGACGCCCATCGGCTGGCCCACCATCAGACGGTAGTCGCCGCCCTGCGATGTCACCACGTCGTTGAACTTCACCAGTTCGTTCTTATACTGCGAGATGTTGAGCGTGCCGTTCCACGAGAAGTCGCCGTAGTTGGGCGAGCGGTAGGTCATGGTCAGTTCCCAGCCGTTGTTCTTCATCTCGCCGGTGTTCATCCACATGGCTGCTCCCTCGCCTTCCACGGAGAGTGTCGGCGGTATGGTGAGCATATCCTTGGTGTTCTTCCAGAAGTAGTCGAACGAGAGGCCCAGTGCGCCGTTGAACAGGTTGACGTCGAGACCGAGGTTGGTCTGCGTCGTCGTCTCCCACTTCAGGTCGCGGTTGCCGCTCGATGCTGCCACGATGCCGGGCACCACGGAGTTGTTGGAGCCGTTCAGGTCGTAGGAGCCGTGGCGCAGGTTGTAGGCGTAGCGGGTGTAGTAGGCGTAGTTGTCGCTGATGGCGGAGTTACCGTTCTGACCCCACGCCAGGCGGATTTTCAGGTTGTCGATGACGTTGGTCTTGGGGAAGAACTTCTCCTCGGAAACACGCCAGGCGGCCGAGAAGGCGGGGAACACGCCCGAGTTGTTGTCCTTATAGAGACGCGAGGTCTGGTCGCGGCGCAGCGTGGCGCTGACGAGGTAGCGGTCGGCATAGTTGTAGTCGAGCTTGCCGAAGAGCGAGAACAGGGCCCACTCGGCCTTGCCGCCTCCCACCGAGGGGTCGCTGCCGCCGGCGCCGATCTGCATATAGTCCACGTCCTCGAAGGCGTAGTCGCGCTTGCTGCCGTTGAGGTCCTCAGAGCGATACTTGATGTACTCCGAGCCGATCAGTGCCGTCATGTGGTGTACGCCGGCGAAGGTCTTCATATAGTTGGCCGTGTTGGTCCAGGTGTAGGTGTCGCCCTGTCCGTAGGCGCGGCTCACGCTGTTCATGTCCGACGGCTGTATGCGTCGGCCCAGGTTCTTGTTGAAGAACTGTGTGTGCTCAATACCGATGTTCGACTTGATGACCAGTCCGTCGATGGGCTTGATGTCGAGGTAGGCGTTGCCGAAGATGCGCCAGCTCTCGTTGGTGTTGTCGCGGCCGTTGTATAGCTCATGCACGGGGTTGGCGATGTCGCTTCCGCTGAGCACCATCGGGTTGGTGTAGGTGCCGTTGCTATCGGTGACGGGGATTGCCGGGTGCTGGCGCATGGCGGTGTAGGGAACTCCTCGGTCATCGCCGGTGCCGTAGCCACGGTCGTTCCACTGGGCAATCATCAGGTTCTCGCCCACGGCGAACACCTTACTTATATTATAGGTGGAGTTGATGCGGGCGGTATAGCGGCGGTAGAAGGTGTTGTTCATCAGACCGTTCTGGTTGATATAGTTGCCCGAGATCATAAACGAGCCTTTCTCGCCGCTGTTCGACACGCTGGCCGAGAGGTTGTGGGTCCAGGCAGAGGAGAACACCTCGTTCTGCCAGTTGGTGTCGGCGGAGCGCACCAGGCCGTCGGCGTCGAGATACTCGCGCAGCTGTGGCGTGGCGCCGCTGCCGTAGAAGGGGTGCGAGGGTGTCAGGCCGGCGTTCGTGTTGGCGGCCCAGTAAGCCTGTCCCCACTGGTCGGCGTTCATCACGTCGTACTTCTTGGCAATGGTATTCAGCGAGGCAGTGTAGTTGACGTTCACCGTCACCTTGTCGCCCTTGCCCTTCTTGGTGGTGATGATGATCACACCGTTGGCAGCGCGGCTACCGTAGATAGAGGCCGACGAGGCATCCTTCAGCACCTGGATGGACTCGATGTCGGCGGCGTTGAGCGAGTTGAGGTTCTCGGTGGTGGCCACGCCGTCGATGACGTAGAGGGGCGATGCGCCGTTCACCGTACTCATACCGCGCACGCGGATAGAGGCGCCGCCGCCGCCGGGCGAGGCGTCGGTCACGATGTTCACGCCGGGCAGCTTGCCCTGCATCGAGTTCAGCATGTTGGGGTCGCTCTCACTCTTGGCTCCCTTCATGTCCATCACGGCCACGGCACCCGTCAGGTCGGCCTTGCGCTGCACCTGATAGCCGGTGACGACCACCTCCTGCAGCTCCTTGGCATTGTCCTGCATGGTCACTTTCATACCCTGCTGCGCGGGCAGCTCCTCACTCTTGAATCCGATGTAGGAGAACACCAGCGTGGCGCCGGGCTTGACTTTGAGCTTGAAGTTACCGTCGAAGTCGGTCACGGTGCCGTTCGACGTTCCCTTCTCCATCACCGTGGCTCCGATGACCGTCTCGCCCGTGGCGTCGACCACCGTGCCACTGATTTCTGCTTGCGCGTACATTAGTGTACTCACAAGAGCGAGCGTTAGGCTCAGTAGCAATCTTTTCATTTGTTTCATTTGCTTGTTACTTTTGGTTAGAATTATATGAAATCTGCCGCAAAAGTAGTAAACAATCGTTTCGGCAGACATAAAATATCGTTCACGCCGCCCAAAATTTGTTTCAATGTAACATTTTTGCGAAGGAATGAACGATATTTGCTAACTTATTTGTACCTTTGCATCACGATAGTTTATGGTTTACGGTTTACGGTTTACAGTTTACGGTTTACAGTTTATAGTTTATAGTTTATAGTTTAATGAAAAGAAAGCTCTATATCCTTGCCATGTTGTCGGCCGTGCTGCTGCTGGCCGGCTGCGCAGAACATGACAACCCCGTCGCCCCCGGCGGGCAAAGTGACAACCCGCTGACGGCCACCGACCCCGGATCGGCCTATATCGAGAAGAGCGTCGCCGTGTGCCGCGACGGCAAGAACGACGGACAGGTGACGCTGCGATTCTACAGCGACAGGCCCAGCGTGGCCGACATCGAGGCTGCCGACTTCCATCGTGTGATCTCCAACGGTGCCGCCATGACGGTGAAGAACCTCATCCTCGACCTGTCGCTCAACACTGGCGGCTCCACCGACATCGCCAGTGCCTACATCGCCACGCTCGGCGAGTGGTACGGCAAATAGTACTGTGAACTCTGAACGGTTATGGCAAGATCAGAATTCGGAAAGACATGGTGGGGCAGCGAGTGGCTCAAGTCGCTCACCCACATCGACTACGCCAACCGCATCCCGCGAGGGTCGGCTTACGCCAGAAACGGCTCGGTGAAGAGCATCGAGGTGAAAGGCAACGTGATAACGGCAAAGGTGAAGGGCAGCAGGCCCACGCCCTACAAGGTGACGATACGTGTGCCGCTGTTCAGCAAGGGGCAGACGGAGCAGCTCATGGAGCAACTGCTCCGCCGGCCGGCACTCATCTCGAAGCTGCTCAACCGAGAGCTCGACCCGGAGGTGTTTCAAGTGGCCCGCCGCATCGGGCTCAACCTGTTCCCTGAGCGGTGGGATGACCTCGAGATGAACTGCTCCTGCCCCGACTGGGCCGTGCCTTGCAAGCACTTGGCGGCTGTCATCTATATGATGAGTCGCGAGATTGACAATGACCCCTTCCTGGTGTTCTCTATGCACGGCGTCAACCTGCTCGACGAACTCAGCAAGCGGCACGTGAAGATAGAGAAGGAGAAGGTGATGGACGTGCCCGACATCGGCAGCCTCCTCACTCCCGCCGAAGGACCGGCAGTGGAGAAGGAGGACTCCGGCGACGTCAGCCGCGTGGACTTCACCCGTCTGCGCGACATCACCGATGCGCTGGCTAACCTGCTGCCGAAGAACCCGCCCTTCTCCGAGGGCAAGGACTTCCAGCAGGTGTATGCCGCCGAGATGGGCGTCATCTCGCGCAAGGCGCAGCGCGTGCTGGCGGGAAAGCTTATGCCTGAGTTCCAGCACTCCAAATACAAATTCACCTACAGCCGCAGCACGCGCGTCAGCTTCTTCATCAACACCTACGGCACTGTGTTTGCCACCACTGCCACGCTGGACGACATCGACCCTATGCGCGACTTCACCACCGGCGACTACCTTGAGCCACTGCTCAACCTGCCCGCCGACTATCTGCCCGACTACGACCCGTCGGTGCAGGCCCTGCACCAGGCCCTCTCCTGTGCCCTCCGGCTGCTGGCCTGTGGAGCCGTCGTTCCCCAGCTGGTCAAGAGTTCCAACGCCTACGCGATATGCTGGATGCCGGCCACCATAGCCCGCGAGGTGGCACAGGTCGTGGATGAGCTGTCGGCCATCATGCCCGCCCGTCTGTTCCAGCTCATCCCCCTCAACCAGCCCAAGGGGCGTAAGCGCAAGCTGGACTCTGGGCTGACGGCTGTCCCGCTGAAGCAGCAGGCCGTCTGGCTGCTGAGCCACATACTGGGCCAGCTCGTGTCGCTGCTCCACAAGAGCAGTGTCGACTTTAGCGCGGTCTACAGCCTGTTCTTCCGACAGCGGCCACAGGCGTTCTCCACCATCGGCGAGAAGGCCACCCCCGGCGCCATCCGCGCCTGGCTCGACCGCTTCTTCCTCTCGCAGCGACAGTACAGCCCGTCGCTGCTCGTCGCCGAGACCGACGAGGGAGGGTTCGCCCTCCACGTGGCCATCGACCGCGACGGCGAGGCCATCATGCTGAGCGACGTCCTGCGCGACCCGGCCCTGGCATCGCGCCGCTTCACCATCCTGAAGGAACTCTCGCTGCTGTCGTCGCTCGTCAGCGGACTGGAGCAGTACATCAACCGCGAGGGGACCTCACCTATCAGATTTACGGCGGAGGAGTTCTCTACGTTCCTCTTCGATGCCATTCCCGCCATCCGGCTGCTGGGCGTCAGAGTGCTGCTGCCCAAGTCGTTGCAGGAGATCATACGCCCGAAGGTGAGCATGCGCATCTCGAAGAAGCAGACTGACGGCAAGAGCTATTTGCGACTCGACGAGATGCTGCAGTTCGACTGGCAGGTGGCCCTCGGCGGCGAGGTCATCAGTAGCGAGGAGTTCTCACAGCTCATCAACAAGGCACGCGGGCTCATCAAGTTCCGACAGCAGTACATCTACGTCGATGAGCAGGACATCGAGCGGCTGCGCAAGGCCTTCGAGGGCAGCCGCCCTATGACGGCCTCGCAGATGCTACAGGCCGCCCTCACCGAGAGCTACGACCGGGCGCCCATCATCCTCTCCGACGAGGTGCGCCAGCTGATGCGCCAGCTCACCGAGCAGACCGACATACCCGTGCCGGCCGGCATCCGTGCCACCCTGCGACCCTATCAGGAGCGGGGCTACTCGTGGATGTACCGCAACTTCCGCATCGGCTTCGGAAGCATCATCGCCGACGATATGGGTCTTGGAAAGACACTCCAGGTCATCACCCTGCTGCAGAGACTGAAGGATGACGGTGCGCTCAGCCCGGCAGAGGCGGCCCTGATCGTGGTGCCTACCGGCCTCGTCACCAACTGGCAGTCGGAGCTGAACCGCTTTGCGCCCTCGCTGACGGTGTTTACCTTCCACGGTCCCCAGCGCAGCCTGAAGGCGATGAAAGACGCTGACATCCTGCTCACCACCTACGGCGTGCTCCGTTCCGACACCGCCAAGCTGAAGAAGCTGCACTGGCTCACCGTCATCATCGACGAGGCGCAGAACATCAAGAATGCCGACACGGCGCAGAGCAAGGCCGTGCGCTCCATACCCGCACGGCTCCACATCGCCATGAGCGGCACGCCGGTGGAGAACCGACTCTCGGAGTTCTGGTCGATTATGGACTTCGCCAACCAGGGCTATCTCGGCTCGGCCAAGGGCTTCAAGGAGCTGTTCGCCAACCCCATACAGCGAGAGGGCGACAGCAGTGTGGCTACTCGCTTCCGCAGGATTACGGCCCCCTTCCTGCTGCGACGGCTGAAGTCGGACAAGTCCATCATCAGCGACCTGCCCGACAAGATAGAGCAGAACGAGCCGGCGCTGTTAACGGAGCGCCAGGCGGCCCTCTACCATGAGACGCTCGAGCAGGCCATGAAGGCCATCGAGGGCATCGACACCACCGACCAGCAGGCACTCTTCGTGCGCCAGGGGCTGGTGCTGCAGATGATCCTCGCCCTCAAGCAGATCTGCAACCATCCGGCACTGTTTCTCAAGAACGGCGACTGTCAGCCTGAGCTGTCGGGCAAGGCGGAGATGCTCCTTTCCATGCTCGAGGCCATTGTGGAGAGCGGGCAGAAGGTGCTCGTCTTTACCCAGTTCCGCGAGATGGGAGACATGCTGCAGCAGATGATAGAGCAGCGGATTGGCGAGCGGCCGCTGTTCCTCCACGGCGGTTGCAGCATCAAGCAGCGGCAGGAGATGGTGGAGCGATTCCAGCAGAACCGCCGGGGCGACCAGATCTTCCTGCTCTCACTGAAGGCGGCGGGAACGGGCCTGAACCTGACGGCCGCCAGCCACGTCATCCACTACGACCTGTGGTGGAACCCCGCCGTCGAGGCGCAGGCTACCGACCGTGCCTACCGCATCGGCCAGCATCAGAACGTCGTAGTCCACCGTTTCGTCACGCAGAACACCTTTGAGGAGCGCATCGACCAGATGATTCAGGACAAGCGCCGCCTGGCCGACATGACCGTGGCTACCGGCGAGAGCTGGATAGGAAAGCTGAGCAACAGCGAGCTCCGCGAGATATTCAGATAAAGACGGGAATACAGTACGACTCTTTCCTTTAAGTAATGGCTCGCTTCTTTGCGTAGCAAATGAAGCACTATACTAAGAAAAATCAGTTTTAGGGTGTCAGGGTGTACAAACGCCCTGACACCCTAAAACTGATTTTTTCTATGTGCAGTCAGGGCATCGTTGAGCCGGGTATCTCCGCTATGCTGCCGACGGCCTCAATCGTGGGATAGTTGGTACACATCGTTCCTGACCCCGCGTGTACTCCTATTCAAGGGCGGGGTTGTGAACCCGATTGCCGCAAGTGGCCACAAATCCGTCAGCAAATTTATTTTCTCTTGCCACTGTTGCCACTATACTGTAAGCATCAGATATTCAGCCGTTTACGTAGTGGCAACGGCATTGCAACAGTGGCAAGAGAATAATAAATTCGTGGATGAAATTTGTGGTAATTTGTGGTAATTTGTTTCAAAAGAGTGAAAGCATATTTCTATTTTGCTGTATTGCTATCTTGAAATCACTAAATGAAAGAGCCATGGGGTCCAGGGCCTGGACTGCCCGTGGTGCCTCCAGCATCTTCTGCTCCATTGCCTGGACTGCCTGCCACTCCCCTTGCCGTGACTGCCGTCGGCCTTATCCGCGGCCAGGGAAGGCTTTCCTGCCCACGCCGTTCTCTTGCCACTGTTGCCACGTCGTTGCAAGCGTGTAACCTGTTGAGCTGCAGTTGGTTAAGGCTAAGTTGCAATAGTGGCATCAAAAATTTAAATTTCTCTGAGCACGTTATGGGCCGCGGCGTGGGGTATCAGCGACCTTTGCTCGCTCTTTGAAAAAATGTGTGAAAAAGTTTTGTTGTTTTCCTGAAATTTCCTATCTTTGCATCGTCTAATTCAAATATACCGAAAATAGAAGAGAAGAAATTCAAAAACAGGACAGAAAGGGCAGAATGGTTTGAAAGGCAGTTAGGCTGGGAGCCATTATCAGATGAAGACAGAGCTGCTCTTGACGATGCGGTCAGAATGGTCACAAACTTAAATACGAGGCCTGTCTATGCGACTTCTAATTGATACTCATATCTGACGATGCCAAGTTCCCCTTTTATCGTTCTCAAGGGCTGGAACTGATAGAAAACGTTTAGTCTTATAATAACTTTCTCACACACGATGCACTCTTTGCTGCCTCTGCCGTTACACGTCGGAGGGGCTGATGCCGTACTCGTCCTTGAAGCACTTGGTGAAGTAGCTGGGGGCTGAGAAGCCAACCTCGTAGGCCACCTCGGATACGGTCTTGTGGCTCGTCTCCAGCAGCTGTCGGCCTCGCATCAGCCGGGCCTTTCGCAGCAGCTCTACGGGCGACTGGCCGGTGAGTGCCTTCACCTTTCTGTATAGTTGTACGCGCGAGAGGCCCAGTTCGGCACCGATGGTCTCCACGCTCAGGTCGCTGTCGGTCATGTTGCGCTCTATGAAGTCGCGGAACTTCTGCAGGAAGGGGTCCACTTTCTTTAATGAAGAATGAAGAGTGAAGAGTGAAGAATTTGCTTCCGCCGAAGTTGGGTTCTCTGCTGCCGAAGTTTTCTCCCCTGCTGTCGCAGTTGAGTTCTCTGCTGCCGGAGTAGGGCGAGCGGTAGCAAATTCTTCATTCTCTTCACTTTCTTCCCTCTTCACTCTTGACTCTTCATTTCCGAAGAGGTTCTTCAGCTGTATGCGGCTCTTGAGCAGGTTGCTGATGCGGGCCAGCAGCACGTCGGCGGCGAAGGGCTTGGTGATGTAGGCGTCGGCTCCGCTCTCGTAGCCCTCTATCTGGTGCTGCGAGAGTGCACGTGCGGTGAGCAGTATGACGGGTATGTGGCTGGTGGCCGTGTTGCCCTTGATGCGCTGGCAGAACTCCAGTCCGTTCATCACGGGCATCATCACGTCGCTGACAATCAGGTCGGGCACTATCTCGTTGGCCACTGCCAGGCCCTGCTGCCCGTCGGCGGCCTCGCTCACCTGGTACTTGTCCTGCAGTATGGTGCGCAGGTAGGCTCGTATGTCGGCGTTGTCGTCGACGATGAGAACCGTGGTAAATGAAGAATGAAGAATGAAGAGTGAAGAATTTGCTGCCGCCGAAGTTTCCTCCTCTGCTGCCGCCGTTGGACTCTCTGCTGCCGCCGTTGGGAGGGCGGTAGCAAATTGGCTTTCCCGTTCGGGCCGCCGAGCTAAACCTTCTTCGCTCTTCATTCTCAATTCTTCACTTACAGAGGTCTGCATGTCGAGCATCTTGTTGATGAGCTCTGTCAGCTGGTTGGCGTTGCGGCGTATGATGGCGAACAGCCCGGAAGCCTCGGCTCCCGCCTCGCTGATCTCGCGCGTCTCGGCCATCTGCTCCAGAGGCCCCTGGATGAGGGTGAGGGGCGTGCGCAGCTGGTGGCTCACCTGGGTGTAGAAGTCGAGCTGTTCGCGCTCCATCTTGGTGCGCTCCTCGTGCAGACGTGCCCGCTGCAGAAAATAGAGGTATGTTACCACGAGCAGCATCATGAGCATCACGATGAACCCGATGGCCAGCCACAGGCCTGTGCGCTGGTTGTCAATCTGGTTGAGATAGGTGTCGGCACGCTTGTGCAGCTGGTCGAGATAGGCCGTCTGCCGCATAATCTCCTCGTTCTCCATCAGCAGCACCTTGGCATTGTCGTGGGTGACGATTGCCGACATGAGCTGTATCTCCTTCTTGTAGGGCTTGCCCTCCAGAATGTCGACGGCCAGTTGCAGCAGCTGGTCGCCGTGGGTGGGGTAGATGTAGCTGGCGTCGAGTATGGAGTCGCGCACACAGGCGATGCCGCCGTTCTCGCCCGGCAGTCCGTCGATGCCGCAGTAGCGCGGCGTAGCCCCCTTGTCCATGAAGGCGCGGCGTGCGCCGAGGGCCATGCGGTCGTTCTGTCCGAACACGAAGTCGATCTGGCTGAGGCTGCCCTGATAGTCGCTGACGGCCTTGTAGGCACTCTCTTCCGTCCAGTCGCCCTGCAGGGTGGCCGTGAACTCTATCTGCGGAAAGTTGGCGATGGCCTCGCGGAAGCCCTTGTCGCGCTCGATGGCCGGCGATGAGCCTTTCAGTCCCATGATTTCCATGACGCGCCCCTTGCCCTCGAGGCGCGCGGCGATATACTCGCCCATCAGTCGGCCCATCTCGTAGTTGTCGGCACCCATGAAGGCGGTGTATTTCTTCGAGTTGGTCTTGCGCTCGAACACGATGACGGGGATGCCACGGTCGAAGGCGCGGTCGATGGCGGGCGAGATGGTCTGTATCTGGTTGGGCGCCACGATGAGCAGGTCGATGCCCAGGGCTACGAGACTGTCAATCTGTTCTATCTGCCGCTGGTCGCTGTCGTAGGCTGAGGCGAAGCGCAGCTCCACGCCGTCGTGGAAGTAGGCGCCCATGCGCAGCTCTGCGTTCTGCTTCTCCCGCCAGATGTCGTCGGAGCATTGGGAGATGCCTATCACGTGCCTGGGCTCCTTGCTGCCGCAGGCGATGCAGAGCAGGGCCAGTAGAAAAGTCAGGTATGTTAGTATTCTGCTCATGTGACTCTGGTCAATTCGGTTGCAAAGATAGTGATTATTTTCGAAATATGTTTGCTGTTTCGGATATTTTTTGCTACTTTTGCACCAACTTAAAGCAAAAGGCATTATGGAAGTTATCAATTTCGCAGAGCACAACAGCGTCATCAACCAGTTCATGTCGGAGCTGCGCGACAAGAGCTATCAGAAGAACCGCCTCCTGTTCCGCCACAACGTGGAGCGCATCGGGGAGCTGATGGCCTACGAGGTGTCGAAGCGTCTGGACTATAAGCCCAAGACCGTCACCACGCCGCTGGGCACCATCGACATCCCCCTGATCAAGGACGACATCGTGCTGGGCACCGTGCTGCGTGCCGGCCTGCCTTTCCACCAGGGGTTCCTCAACATGTTCGACCATGCCGACAATGCCTACGTGTCGGCCTTCCGCATGTATATCAACCGTGAGCATACCGAGGTGGGCATCCAGGCCGACTATATAGCCGCCCCGAGCGTCAAGAACCGCACGCTCATCATCGCCGACCCCATGCTGGCCACGGGCGGCTCGATGGCCGCCGCCATCGAGGCCCTGCTCATGTCGGGCAAGCCCAGGAAGATCCACGTGTGCTGCATCATCGCCGCCCCCGAGGGCATCGAGGTGGTGAAGGAGGCCCTGCCCGAGGGCAGCACCATCTGGTGCGCCGCCATCGACCAGGGCATGAACGCGCAGAAGTACATCGTGCCGGGTTTCGGCGACTGCGGCGACCTGTGCTTCGGCGAGAAGGTGCAGAGCTTCCGCAAGATTGTCGACAAGCGCTGACGCTGCTGTGCAAAGGCCGTCTCGTCCGGATGAAAATAAAGTTGGCGAAACATTTGGAGGATTCGGGAATAATGCTTACCTTTGCAAAATGAAACGCCTAGGCTACAAACTACTATCTATCATAATACTTATCACGGCTGTGCTGGCCGTGGCCTGCGAAAGACCTGCTGCACCCACCCATGAGGAGGATGTGGCAGGTCTGACGATACCCGCACCCACCGTGGAGGACTCGGCCCGGCTGCTCTTCGACCGTGTGGACCACTTCTATAAGCGGGTGGAGCACGACTCGCTGGGGCGGCTGGCTCCAGTGGCCATGGCGTTCTTCGAGCGCCATGAGTTGTGGAGGCAGTACTATACTACGTGGTGCCTGCTGGTGAACGACCTGGTGTGGGGCGGCAAGATGGACGAGGGCTTCGCGCAGGCGCGTAAGATGCACCAGGATGCCATGCGCCGCGACAATGCCTTCGGGCTTTCCGAAGCCTACACCGCCATGGGCGTGGCCTACCACTTCCAGAAGAACGACGCCGAGTCGGCACAGTGCTACCGGCAGGCATTGAGACACTATCCCGACGACGCCGACCAGAGCGTGAAGCTGAACATCTACAGCTACTACGTGCAGGTGCTCGTCGACACGCGAGACCACTCGCTGATCCGTCAGACCCTCAAAGAGTGGGAGGCCTTCCTCAACAAACTGACTGCTGGCAAGAGCGACAATGAGCAGTATGCCCACTGGTACTTCCGCTTCCACCGGGAGTGCTTCCGCTACTACTACGGCATCACGGACTACGCCAGGGCCGGGGAGGAGCTGGACCGGATGCAGGCCTATCTCGACCGAGAGGACGACCGCGAGCTCTACCTGGGGCAGGTGGCCGGCTTCCGCGTGCAGCTGGCCATGGCCCGCAAGAACTATCAGGAAGCCATGGACTGGAGCGACCGTGAGATAGCACTCTGCCGTGAGCAAGACTACAATACCTACCTGAACGCCCTGAAGCACCGCACCGACATGCTGCAGACTCTGGGGCACTACGAGGAGGCACTCAAGGCCTGGCGCAGCTACGACGCGCAGAAGGACTCCATCATCAAGGCCGACAACCGTCAGCAGCTGAACGAGCTGAACAAGCGCTTCGAACTCGACGAGCTGAAGGCGCAGCAGGTGCGCGAGCAGTATGAGTACGAGCACAGCCGATTCCTTCACTTCACCGCCTTCGGCACCATCGTGGTACTGGCCTTGCTGCTCTTCATTGCCTGGCGGCGGCGCGCCGAGCGGCAACTCAGGGAGGCACACCAGCAGCTGGCAGCGAGCAACGAAGAGCTGCAGCAGAGTTATGAACAGCTGAAGCTGGCCAACGCCAGGGCCGAGGAGTCGTCGAAGATGAAGAGCGACTTCATCCACCAGATATCCCACGAGATACGCACGCCGCTCAACGTGCTCAGCGGATTCACACAGATTGTCACCACGCCAGGCATGGAACTCGACGACGAACAGAAGGTGGACATCTCGCAGCGCATCACGGAGAATACCGACCGCATCACGCGACTGGTGAACAAGATGCTGGAACTCTCGGAAGCCAACAGCAAGGCCGACATCCGGCGCGAAGACCAGGTGAGCCCCGTCAGGATAGCTTCGCAGGCCATCGACGAGTCGGGCATCCTAATGGCTACCCATATAGAACTGCTGACGGACTACTCCGAGGAAAGCGACAACACGCTGCTGACCACCAACCTGCTGCAAGCCTCGCGGGCACTGGCACAGCTGCTCGACAACGCCCAGAAGTTCTCCAAGCAGGGCACCGTGAGACTCAGTATCCGGGTGACCCCGCAGATGGCGAGCTTCATAGTGGAGGACACAGGCATCGGCATACCCATCTACGAGGCAGAGCACGTGTTCGACGAGTTCGTGCAGCTCGACGAGTACTACGACGGCACGGGCATCGGACTGACCGTGGCCCGCAGCATCTCGCGGCGACTGGGGGGCGACGTGATGCTCGACACCAGCTATACCGCCGGTGCCCGCTTCGTGATGATGCTGCCACGTTGAATTCCGTATGCTTATTCATGATAGATGCAGGAAAAGGCCCGTTTCGTGCATTTTTATACGCAAAGGTTTTGCCGTTTCATAAAAAATAGGTACTTTTGCACCCGATAAAGCGACAGTTAGTAATAAACACTATAGCAATATGGCAGAAAAATTAGAAGTGAAGGAGTTGGACCAGGTTGTGGTCCGCTTCTCGGGAGACTCCGGCGACGGCATGCAGCTGGCCGGCAACATCTTCTCGACGGTCAGTGCCACCGTTGGCAACGGCATTTCCACATTCCCCGACTATCCCGCCGACATCCGCGCCCCGCAAGGGTCGCTCACGGGTGTCAGCGGATTCCAGGTTCACATCGGAGCCGGCAAGGTATACACCCCCGGCGACAAGTGCGACGTGCTGGTGGCCATGAACGCCGCAGCCCTGAAGACGCAGTACCGCTACGCCAAGCCGGGCGCCACTATTATCATCGACACCGACTCCTTCGGCCCGAAGGACCTGGAGAAGGCGCAGTTTAAGACGGAGGACTATCTGGGCGAGATGCAGATCGACGCAGACCGCGTCATCCAGTGCCCGCTGACCACGATGGTGAAGGACTGCCTGAAGGACACGGGCATGGACATGAAGGCCATGATGAAGTGCCGCAACATGTTCGCACTCGGACTCGTCTGCTGGCTCTTCGACCGTGACCTGCAGCTGGTTGCCAACTTCCTGAAGGAGAAGTTTGCCAAGAAGCCCGCCATCGCCGAGGCCAACATCAAGGTGATACAGGCCGGCTACGACTACGGACACAACACTCACGCTGGAACTACCAGCGTATACAGGGTGGAGTCGAAGACCAAGGAACCTGGGCGCTACATGGACATCACGGGCAACAAGGCCACGGCCTACGGCTTCATAGCCGCTGCCGAGAAGGCCGGGCTGAAGCTCTACTTGGGCAGCTATCCCATCACGCCGGCCACCGACGTGCTCCACGAGCTGTCGAAGCACAAGTCGCTGGGCGTCATCACCGTGCAGTGCGAGGACGAGATTGCCGGTTGCTCGTCGGCCCTGGGCGCATCGTTCGCCGGTGCGCTGGGTGTCACCAGCACCTCCGGTCCCGGCATCTGCCTGAAGTCGGAAGCCATGAACCTGGCCGTCATCATGGAGCTGCCATTAGTGGTGCTCGACGTGCAGCGCGGCGGTCCCGCCACGGGCCTGCCCACAAAGTCGGAACAGACCGACCTGCTGCAGGTGCTCTTCGGCCGCAACGGCGAGAGTCCCATGCCGGTGATGGCTGCCACCAGCCCCACCGACTGCTTCGATGCTGCCTACCAGGCCTGTAAGATTGCCCTGGAGCACATGACGCCCGTGGTGCTGCTGACGGATGCCTTCATCGCCAACGGCTCAGGAGCCTTCCGCCTGCCCGACATCACGAAGCTCGACGCTATCAATCCCCCATACGTGCCCGAGGAACTGAAAGGCAAGTGGACGCCCTACATGCGAGCCGAGAACGGCACCCGCTACTGGGCCGTGCCCGGTCGCGAGGGCTTTGCCCACATCCTCGGTGGACTGGAGAAGGACTCCGAGACGGGCGCCATCTCTACGAACCCCGAGAACCACGACCTGATGACGCGCCTGCGCCAGCAGAAGATAGCGAACATCCAGGTGCCCGACCTGGAGGTGGACGGCGACGCAGCCGATGCCGACCTGCTCATCGTGGGCTTCGGCTCCACCTACGGCCATCTGCGCTCGGCCATGGACGAGCTGAGGGCGAAGGGCTACAAGGTGGCACAGACGCACTTCAAGTACCTCAACCCGCTGCCCAAGAACACGGCCGAGGTGCTCTCTAAGTACAAGAAGGTGGTGGTGGCCGAACAGAACATGGGCCAGCTGGCTGCCTACCTGCGCATGAAGGTTGACAACTTCGTACCGGCTCAGTTCAACCAGGTGAAAGGCCAGCCCTTCGTGGTCGAAGAACTCGTCAATGCGTTCGAGGGATTAATTAACAAGAAGTAGTAATGACAACATATAGCTGTTTTTTTATAAACAACGAATTAAAACGAATGACACGAATTGAACGAATTAAATTATATTTTACGAATTAAAACGAATGACACGAATTAAATTATATTTTACGGATTAAACGAATTTTATTCTATTGATTATGAATGGTTTTCGCACTGAGATGAGATACCCGGAGGAGAGCTTCAAAATCATTGGAGCTGCCATGAAGGTGCATGCGGCATTGGGGCCTGGCTTTATCGAAAAGGTCTACCAGGACGCCCTGTCCATAGAATTCCGTGAGCAGGGCATCCCGTTCGTTCGGGAGATGGAACTCCACGCCACATACCGAGGTGTCACCCTCGACGGTACCTACAAGCCCGACTTTATCTGCTACGATAAGATTATTGTGGAACTGAAAGCCGTCAAGGAGTTGGACGACATTCATCGTTCGCAAGCCATCAACTATGCCAAGGTCGCTGGTTATCGTCTATCACTCCTTATCAACTTTGGCCAGTCATCGCTCCAAAAAGAGCGTTACCCGATAGGCTAAATTCGTGAAATAGTCAGTTGTTGAGCAACAATTCGTGGAATAATCAAAAAGAATAATTCGTAAAATTCGTGAAATTCGTCTTAATTCGTTGTTCTTAAAAAAAGAGTTGTCGAAAAAGAGTTTGTCAAAAAAAGAAATAAGAGTTATGAGTAATTACAGTGCAAGTGATTTTAAGAAAGGCCAGCCCCGTTGGTGCCCCGGTTGTGGCGACCACTTCTTCCTGGCTTCCCTGCATAAGGCTATGGCCGAGATCGGCGTGGCCCCCGAGAACATCGCAGTCATCAGTGGTATCGGCTGCAGCAGCCGTCTGCCGCACTATATGGCCACCTACGGCATGAACACCATCCACGGTCGTGCTGCCGCCATCGCCACCGGTGCCAAGGTGGCTAATCCCAACCTCACCGTGTGGCAGGTCAGTGGCGACGGCGACGGACTGGCCATCGGTGGCAACCACTTCATCCATGCCAACCGTCGTAACATCGACCTGAACATGATTCTTCTGAACAACCGCATCTACGGTCTGACGAAGGGACAGTATAGTCCCACCTCGCCCCGTGGCTTCGTGTCGAAGTCGTCGCCCTACGGCACGGTGGAGGACCCGTTCCGGCCTGCCGAGCTCTGCTTCGGTGCCCGCGGACACTTCTTCGCACGCTGCGTGGCTACCGATGCCAAGGGCACGGTGGAGGTGCTGCAGGCTGCCTACCAGCACAAGGGGGCCTCGGTGACGGAGGTGCTGCAGAACTGCGTCATCTTCAACGACCACTGCCACGACCTGGTATACAACAACGAGGGTCGGCGTAAGAACGCCATCTACGTGCGCCACGGCGAGAAGCTCGTGTTCGGCGAGAACTCGGAGTTCGGACTCGTGCAGCAGGGCTTCGGCCTGAAGGTGGTGGAGATAGGCAAGGACGGCTACACGCTGGATGACGTACTCGTACACGATGCCCACTGCGAGGACAACACCCTTCAGCTGAAGCTGGCCATGATGTCGCCGGAGGACGGTTTCCCCATCGCCCTGGGCGTGATTCGCGACGTGGAGGCTCCCACCTACAACGATGCCGTCCACGCGCAGATTGCCGAGGTATCGGCTCAGAAGAAGTACCACAACTTCACCGAGCTGTTGGAGACGAATGATATCTGGGAGGTGAAGTAAACGGGGTTTACTTGATCTTGATACAAAGAATAGTCAGGTCATCGCTGGGTTCGGCTTCGCCGACGAAGGCGGTGACCGCTGTTTTTGCCATGTCCACCGTCTGGCGGGCATTGTCGAAGGGGCGCGTCTTGAAGAGCTGGATCAGCCGCTCTTCGCCGAACTGCTCCTGTGAGAGGTTCTCGGCTTCGGAGAGTCCGTCGGTATATAAGAATAAGGTACGCCCGCGCACGTTCGTTATTCTCTCACCGACAAATTCCAGCTCGGGCCATAGGCCGATGGGCGCATTGGCCTCCATCTCCAGGTAGTCGGGCCGGCAGGGCTCATGGGGAGCCAGCGGACGGTCGATGATGACTGGCGGGTTGTGGCCGGCGTTGCAGAAGTCCATGTGGCCCGTGGTGAGGTCTATCTCGCCGATGAACATTGTGACGAACATACCGTTGTCGTTCTCTGTCGTGAGGGCATCGTTGAGCTTGGTGGCGATGTAGGCCGGGGGGAATCCCTCCTTGGCTACCATTCGGAACATGTTGACGGCCACCGACATGAAGAGAGCGGCGGGGATGCCCTTGCCGCTGACGTCGCCGATGCAGAAGTAGAGCTTGTCGCTCTGCAGGAAGAAGTCGTAGAGGTCGCCGCCCACCTCCTTGGCCGATGCCAGCGAGGCATAGACGTCGATGTCGGTTCGTCCTTCGAACAGGAATTTGCTCGGCACCATGCCCATCTGTATGTCGCGTGCGATGCGCAGCTCGCTCTCCATGCGCTCCTTGGCCTTGGTGGTGGCCTCCAGCTGACCGTAGGCATGCTCCAGCTGGGTGTGGGCGTCCTCCAGTCGGGTGTGGGCATCCTCCAGTCGGGTGTGGGCCGTCTCCAACTGGCCGTAGGCCGTCTCTATCTCGTGGGTGTGCCTGCTGCGTCGCCAGAGGATGAAGGCGAGGGCAGCGATGATGATGGCGGCGATGATGCCGAGCATGGCCATGAACACGTGGTGGGTGCGCTCCTCGCTCTTCTGGGCTTCCATGCGCGACTCCCACTCGCTGAGCTGCAGGTCCTTGTTAGAGCGGTCGAGGCTGTCGTTGCGCAGGCGCACGGCAGCGTTCTGCAGCTCGATGTCGCGGTTCTCCAGCTCGATGGCCTGATTCTCCAGCGAGAGCGTCAGGGCCTCCTCGCGGAGCCGCCGCTGCTCCAGCTCCGAGGCCACCTGGTCGAGGCGCAGCTGCTGGTTGCGCAGCTTCAGGTCCTTGGCCTCGCTCTCCACGCGCCCCAGTCCCATGGCGGCGTTCATCTCCATGAGCAGGTGGGCGTTGCTTTGCTGGCTGATGGAGTCACGCATGAGCCAGTAGTGATAGCCTATCTTGTATGCGTTTTCGTAGTCGCGCATCTGTCGGTAGACGAAGCGCAGACACTGGTATCGCTCCAACTTGTTTCGGATGGTGCTTGCCACGGTCAGAGCACCGTCGAAGTCGTTTTCGATGATACATTTCCATAATTCCACCCGTGCTCCCATGATGCCGTCGCGCCCATAAGCCTCCTTCACCTTTTCACGCTCAGCATAGAAGTTGCGGAAGCGCTCGGCATAGTCGGCGTGACGATACAGCACGGTGTCGGCCACGGCCAGGCACTGTATCGAGAGAGCGTTCAGGCGGTGCAATGGGTTTACGTTAGGCTCCTTCTTAGCCTTCTCTGCATATTCGATGGCCTTCTCCATGCCGCGCGAAGAGTATTCCATCTTTGCCAGTTCGATATAGCTGGAGGCGGCACTCTCCCCTGGCAGATGCTCATGGGCGTAGTCGATGGCCTTGACAAACTCCTTCTTGGCCTCGTCGATAGTACCCATTTGGTAGAGCACGTAGGCGGACAGGTGGGTGCCATTGTAAATGCCGAAACGGCTGTCGTGTTGTAATGCATGCTGCTGCAGCTCGCGGGCGATGTCGTAGCCACGGCTGCGCCGCTGGTTGTTACAGCAGAAGAGTGCCTGGTTGCCCCAGGCCTTGTAGAACATCCGTTCGTCGCCGGCCTTCAGGCATGCCGCCTTCAGGCGCTCGGTGACGTCCATGAACTGCTCCATGTCGTGGCTGTTGTAGATCTTGTACATCTGGGCAGTCAGCGCCTTCACGTCGTCGGCATCGCTTGCTGCCGTCGGGACGCAAGAACAATGGATGGCGAACAGTATCGCCACCACTCTGAGCCGCCAAATATATCTGAAAGCACTCATTGCGCTAAACCTCAACTCTCAAACCTCAACTCTCAAACCTCAACTCCCCTTGAGCTTTCGCTCACAGGGAATCCATACCCAGAAGGTGGTGCCGTGGCCCTCACCCTCGCTTTTGACGCCTATCTCGCCGCCCAGGCGCTCGGCTATCGACTTGCAGATGGCCAGTCCCATGCCTGTTCCCTGCACGAACTCGTCGAGCTTGACGAAGCGCTCGAACACCACCTGCTGCTTCTCCTTCGGTATGCCGCTGCCCGTGTCCTCACAGTAGATGTACAGTCCTTGCCGCTCGTAGCGGTAGCCAATCTTGATGTGCCCCTGTTTGGTGAACTTCACGGCATTGGTGACGAAGTTGGTGAGTATCTGCTGCAGCCGCCCGATGTCGAGCGTGGTGTATAGGTGGTCGTAGGGGCTGTCGGTGAGGAACTGCACCTGCGGCTCCTGCACGCGCTGTGCCAGTGAGAGGCTGATGTCGCCGAAGGCGGCAGCGAAGTCTACATCGCGTGGCGTGATGTCGAATGCTCCTTCCGTGATGCTCGATGCCTCCATGATGTCGTTGATGAGCCGCTGGAGCATGTCGGTGGAGTTGCGCACGATGCGCACGTATTCCGCCCGTTCGGGCGAGTCGCCCAGGGCCTCCAGTACGCTGGTGAATCCCACGATGGCGTTGAGCGGTGTGCGCAGCTCGTGGGTCATCGACGCCATGAAGGCACTCTTGCGCCTGACGCTGTCGTTGGCGCGCTGCGTCTCCACCTCGAGCCGTTTCCGGGTGTCGGTGATGTGGGTGATGTCGGAGGCGATGCCCTCGTGCCCGATGATTTGTCCGTCGTTGCCGATGACCGGTTTGAAGGCGATGCTCATCACCTGCTCCGTCTGCCCTTCCGATGCCGGCAGCAGGTGGCACGCGAAGGTCTGCGGCTCGCGGTTGGTGGTGTTGTAGAGTATGTTCATCACCTGCTCGCGGTCCTCGGGTGCCAGCATCCTCTGGAAGCGGGTGAAACTGTAGCTCATGTCGGGGTGGGAGGGGTTGCGGAAGAAGTCTATCCGCTCTGTGTCGATGGCCGACTTCACCATGTATCGCTCGCTGTGCAGCAGCATGTAGCGCAGGCGGTCGCTGAGCAAGGCGATTCGCTCCTGGGTGGCGGCGCGCTCGTGGTCGAGCTTCTTGACGGCATTGTCGAGTTCGCGGTCGCGGCTCACGTCGAAGCTGTTGACGAAGTAGTTCACCACGTCGCCCTCGGCATTGAACAGCGGCTGTATGCTGCACTCGATATACTTGTCGATGCCGAACTCCTGGTACTCCATGTGCTGGCAGAAGAAGAGGTCGTCGAGCGAGTCCTGCGAGTAGACGTTGCGGAAGATGGGTATGTCGAACATGTTGACAGTCTCCCAGAAGCGCATGGCGTCGTGGTCCTGGTCCATGCCGCATAGCAGCCGCATATTGTCGTTGAGCGTCACGAGGAATCCCTCGCGGTTGTAGAACGACATGGCCACGAAGGGTATGTTGGCAATCACGTTGTAGCGGTTCACCAGCTCGCGTGCCGCCTTGTCGACCTCCATCTCCTGTGTCACGTTGTGGATGGCGTTGACGATGTAGGCGGGGTGGCCCTCGTCGTTGAGTTCCGACATGGCGTGCCCGCTGAAGATGAGCCATTCGGGCTTGTCGGCGGTACCCGCGTTCCAGCGCTTGTCGAGTTCGAAGTGTCGCTCGCGGCCGTCCATCAGGTTGTGCATCTTGTGGCGGAACTCCTGCTGCTGCTCGGGGTGAATGCGCTCTGCAAACTGGTCGAGGGTCATGCCGCCCCGGGGCAGTATCTGGCCGTAGCGGTTGGTGAAGCGGTCGCGGGCGATGTCGTACTCCATCACGCAGAAGTTGCCCATGTGCAGGGCCTGGGCCATCATGTCGTTGAGCTCCGTGCTGGCGCGCTGGGAGTTCTTCACGTGGCGGCGTGCCAGTCGGCTGAAGAAGTAGAGCACGGCCAGCAGTGCCAGTATGCCTGCTATGGCGTAGAAGAGCAGGGGGTTGTGCTGCTCCTCGATGCGCTCGGGGTGCATCCAGCGGTCTTGTATCACGGCTATCTCGCCGCGCTGCTTCAGGCGTGAGTACTGGTCGTCGATTTGTTCCACTAACTGGCGGTCGCGCCCTACGACGTGAACCTCGGAGATGGGTATTCCCACGTCGCAGAGGGTGATGCCCTCCAGGTTGAGTTCCTTGATTTTCCACTTCAGCGGTTCCTCGCCCCATACGTAGTATTTGTAGTCGCCGTTGATGATGCCCATCAGTGCCACCTTGGGAGTCTGGAACTCCATGAACCCGGTGTTCATCGAGTCGCCGTCGAGGAAGTATAGTGCCGAGTAGTCGCCGGGCTTGAACACGGCGCCCTCCTTCTCCAGCTGTCGGATGGTCACCATGCGGGTGGTGTCGCCATGGGTGGCCACGCGTATGCGGTTGTAGTTGATGATGTTCTCCGACACGGCGAACACGTCTTTGTCGTAGCGGTGGCCGTTGGCGATGATGATGTCGGCATCGCCGCGCTCGAAGGTTTTCAGGGCGATGCTCCACTCCTTCATCACGAACCTGACGGGCAGTCCCAGCTCCTTCATCACGGCACGCATGGCGTCGATGTTGCTGCCGGCGGGCTCGCCCTGGTCGTTGAGGAACTCGTAGGGCGGCTTGTCCCAGTCGCACACCATCACCACGGGGTGCTTGTCGTTATACTTGTCGGATAGCGACTGCGCCACGGCCTTGAACAGTGGACAGTGGATGGTGAATAGCATTACCAGTAGGTATCTCAGTCTCTTCTTCATAGGCGCTAAATGAGTTTTTTGCGCCTGATGAGCGACGCTTGACAAGGAATCATGATGTAGACCGTGGTGCCGGAGCCCTGTTCGGAGCTGATTTCCATCGTGCCGCCCATCTGGCTCACCAGCTCGCGTGTGATGGCCAGTCCCAGGCCCTTGGTGGATGGCGATGTGTAGCCGTCCTTGGCGTTCACCTCGGCGAGCACGTCCGGTGGCATGCCCTCGCCGGTGTCGTCGATGGAGATGATGAGTCGGCGGCCGATGTAGTCGTAGCGTGCCCTGACGCTGCCGCTGCCGGTGTGCTGTGCGGCGTTGGCAGCAATCTGCTTGATGGCGTGCCCCAGGTTGTCGGTGTCGATGTTGACCACCAGTTGCTCGTAGGGGTTCTCCACGATGTAGCGGGTCTGCTCGTTGCGGTACTTCATCCAGCCGTCCGTGCACTGGCTCTCGAACAGCTCGGCGAAGTTGCGCTCCTGGGGTATGATTTCCACCATGTGTGCCTGCAGGCGCGACAGGTAGAGTATGTTGTCAATCAGGTGCAGCAGCGAGTCGGCGTTGTCGAGGATGCCCTTGCTCAGCAGTGCCTCGTCGGTGCCGGGCTTCTCGGGGTCTATGCGGCCCACGTAGCTGAGCACGGTGCCCATCGGGCGGCGTATCTCCTGCACCATGTTCTTCACGAAGCTGTTCTTCGTGGCTTCCACCTCCTGCACCTTGGCCTCCTGGATGTCGAGTTGCTCCTCGATGTGGCACAGCTCGCTCATGTCGCGCAGCAGTCCTGAGTAGCGGCTGATGCGGCCGTCCTTGTTGTACTGTGGCCTGAGGCAGAACTGCAGTTGCAGCTGCTTGCCGCCCCGTATGCGGAGCGTGGTTCGTATGCTGACGTCCACCTCGCGGTCCGTTCGCTGGTCCATGTCGTTGAGCGTGCGCATGGCCTGTTTCTTCGAGGTGTCGTCCACGAGTGTCATGCAGCGCGTCTGTGTCAGCGTGTGCTGCACTTCGCTGGCCGAGCGGCGTATGGTCAGTGTGTGGGTGTCGGGCGAGTAGATGGCCAGTCGGATGTCGCTCTCGTGGAGCACGGCGTCGAGGTTGTCCTCATACTCCCGCAGCACGCGCAGCTCCTTGTCGAGCAGGCGGCGGGCCTTGTGGTAGTGCTCGTCGTCGTCAACCAGCAGGTCTACGGGTCTGAGGATGGCGAAGAGTCCCAGCAGGCTGCCCTCGTCGCTGTGGATGGCCAGCAGTCGCACCTCGTTGTTGAAGCGCCCGGTGCGCCCCACGCTCTTGACGTGCCGTTTCTCGTCGGGTATCTTGTCGAGGTCCACATACTGGCTGGCATAGTAGCCGTCGGCCTCTTCGAGTGTCATCCCTGCCAGGTCGAAGAAATCGTAGACGGACACGCCCTCCTCGATGATCTCGTCCTCCTGGCATCCGAATATCTCGCAGGCCCTGGGGTTGATGTTCTCCAGTCGGCCCTCGCGGTCGAAGAGCATGATGCCCACCACCGGCGTGTAGAAGATGGACCAGTAGCGCAGCGTGCGCTCCTCGTCGCGCCGCTCCTGCTCACGGTCGCGTGTGACGTCCTTCTTGGTGCCTATGATGACGGTGGCCCTGCCGTGGCGGTTGCGGCGCAGCACGCTCAGCACGATGTAGTAGTCGCGCAGCTCCTTGCTGCCGGCCTCCACGTCGCGTGCCCTGAGGCTGAGTGCTTCCTCGTGTTCGTCCTTGTCGGGTTCCGGTTTCGAGTCGGCCAGCCGGTCGAGGGCGTCCTTCAGGCGTGCGAAGTCGTCGGCACTGTATCGCTGTGCGAACTCCTCCATCGAGTAGGTGTAGGCCACCTGTCCGTTCTCGTTGCGCCAGGAGAACTCGCCGGTGGCGATGTCGTAGGTCCAGATGCGCACGTGACTGGTCTGCAGGATGAGTGCCAGCCGGTGGTTGCGGCTCTCGTTAAAGCGCGTCAGCCGGTAGTTCAGCAGGCGGTAGCTGATGATGTAGACGAGCATGATGAGCAGCAGCATGGCAGCCCCGACGCCTCCGTAGACGGCCCAGCGTGGCAGTCCCTTCTGCTGGTGCTCAGGGTAGAACCACTTGTCCTGCAGGGGCTTCAGCTCCTCGGTAGCGTTCATGCGGGTGAGTTCCTCGTCGAGCACGTCGAGCAGGTGTTGGTCGTGCGACATGAACTTATACTCTCCGTGGGGCATGTTCACGGGCGTCATCTGCAGGTTGTCGATGAGGTAGCGGCGCATCAGCCATTTCAGCGTGAGGGTGTTCCACACGATCTGCCCCTCCTCCGTGGCACTCACGCGCTGTATCACCTCGCGTATGTCCTTCTCGGGGATGGCGTTCTCCTCCCATCCGTAGTCCTTCATCAGGTGGTAGCACATCGAGGTGTGGTTCACGTACACCTTCATGCCGGGCTTGCCCAGGTCGCGGAAGGTCTTGATTTGTACTGGCTTGCCCTTGGGCGTCACCACGCTCTGCGTGAACAGCGTCACGGCATTGCGGCCGTAGAGTCCGTATTCGTCGTGGTAGCCCACGGCGAGTCCGAGCGTGAGGTCGCTCTTGCCGCTCTTGAGGTCGTTGAAGGCCTCCTCCGACGATTTCAGCCTGATGACGTAGGGTATGCCGAGGCGTTCCATCATCTTCCGTATCAGGTCTACGTTGTAGCCCTCCGGCTCGCCGTTGTCGTTGAGGAAGGCGTAGGGCCACAGGTCCCACACGCCCTCATACACCAGCGGGTCCTGCTCGGTGTATGCCCTGGCGAATCCCTCCGGCGTGGGGGTGCGTTGTCGCGTGGGCGCGGCGGTGCTGTCTGCCGGTGCTGCCTGCAGGGGCGTGACCAGTGCCAGCGTCAGGATGGTGAGTATCGTGTGTCTGATTCGTGTCAGCATGCTTGCCTGTTTGGTTTGGCTATTGTTGTTATTTGTCATTTAGAGGTTACAAAGTTACGACTTTTTTCTCGTTTTTCCAAATATTCGGCAGAAAAGATTTGTCGTTTGGCGTAAATTATGTATCTTTGTGTCCGATTTCACCTATATTATATGATAAACCAACAGCTACTGAATCCTGAGAGCATCGTCGTCGTCGGTGGCTCCAATAATGTACACAAGCCCGGTGGTTCCATTGTGCGGAATCTCATCAGCGGCGGCTATCAAGGCCAGCTGCGAGTTGTCAACCCCAAAGAGGACGAGGTGCAGGGCATCGGTGTCTGCCACGACGTGAGCGAGCTGCCCGCCACCGATCTGGCCATCCTCGTGGTGCCGGCTCGCTTTTGTCCCGACTACGTGGAACAGCTGGCCCGCGACAAGCAGACACGCGCCTTCATCATCATCTCGGCTGGCTTCGGCGAGGAGACGGCCGAGGGCGCACTGCTCGAGCAGCGCATCCTCGACACCTGCCGTCAGTACGGGGCGGCACTCATCGGCCCCAACTGCATCGGCATGCTCAACCGCAGCCATCACAGTGTCTTCACCTTGCCCATCCCCAAGCTCTCGGCCCGGGGAGCCGACTTCATCAGCGGCTCCGGAGCCACGGCCGTGTTCATCCTCGAGAGTGCCGTCGTCAAGGGCTTGCAGTTCAATAGTGTCTGGTCGGTCGGCAACGGCAAGCAGATAGGCATTGAGGACGTGCTGCAGTATATGGACGAGCACTTCAATCCCGCCACCGACTCCAGGGTGAAGCTGCTCTACATCGAGAATGTCGCCGACCCCGACAAGCTGCTCTTCCATGCCGGGAGCCTCATCCGCAAGGGCTGTCGCATCGCAGCCATCAAGGCAGGCTCGTCGGAGAGCGGCTCGCGTGCCGCCTCCAGCCATACAGGTGCCATCGCCTCGAGTGACGCTGCCGTGGAGGCCCTCTTCCGCAAGGCCGGTATCGTGCGTTGCTATTCCCGCGAGGAGCTCACCACCGTGGGCTGCATCTTCACCCTGCCGCCCCTGAAGGGCCGCAACTTCGCCATCGTCACCCATGCCGGAGGCCCCGGCGTGATGCTCACCGATGCCCTCTCGAAGGGCGGCATGAACGTACCCTCACTGACGGCTAATGCTTCGAGTGCCAATAGCGCCAATAGTGCCGCTGCCGCCGAGCTCAAGGCGAAGCTCTTCCCTGGCTCCTCGGTGAATAATCCCATCGACTTCCTCGCCACGGGCACTGCCGAGCAGCTGGGCACCATCATCGACTACTGCGAGCATCGCTTCGAAGAGATCGACGCCATCGCCGTCATCTACGGCACACCGGGGCTGACGCAGCTCTACGAAGCCTACGACGTGCTCGACCGCAAGATCCGCGAGTGCTCCAAGCCCATCTTCCCCATCCTGCCCAGCATGGTCACGGCAGGCCCCGAGGTGGCGGAGTTCCTCTCGAAGGGCCATGTCAACTTCAGCGACGAGGTGACGCTGGCCACGGCCCTCTCGCAGGTGATGCGCACCCCGCAGCCGGCCTCCCACGAGGTGGAACTCTACGGCGTGGATATCCCCCGCCTGCACAACATCCTCTTCCGCGAGGTGCGCCGCCTGAAGTTTGAGGGCAAGGCCAGCGGATGGCTGGCTCCTGGTGTGGTGCGCGAGATTCTGGAGTGTGCCGGCATCTCGATGGTGCCCGAGATGGTGAGCACCTCGTGCGAGGAACTGGCGGCCTTTGCCCGGCAGGTGGGCTATCCCGTGGTGGCCAAGGTGGTGGGGCCTGTGCATAAGAGTGATGTGGGCGGCGTGGCCCTCAATGTGCGCACCCCCGAGCATCTGGCCATCGAGTTCGGCCGAATGATGCAGATAGAGGGTGCCACGGGCGTGATGGTGCAGAAGATGCTCCGTGGCACGGAACTCTTCGTAGGTGCCAAATACGAGAACCGCTTCGGCCATGTAGTGCTCTGCGGACTGGGCGGCATCTTCGTCGAGGCCCTCAAGGACGTGTCGTCGGGACTGGCACCCCTCACCTACGACGAGGCATTCTCCATGATCCGCTCGCTGCGTGCCTACAAGATTCTCAAGGGCACCCGTGGACAGCAGGGCATCAACGAGCAGCGTTATGCCGAGACCATCGTGCGCCTGTCCACCATCCTCCGTTTCGCCACGGAGATCAAGGAGGTGGACCTCAACCCCCTGCTCGCCGATGCGGATGACGTCATCGCTGTAGACGCCCGCATCCGTATCGAGCAGGAATAGGCTTCAGGCGCAGGCGGCTGGCAATCACTTGTCGTGGAATACCAGCTCGTCGCACTTGTCGCCGGGGGTATATACCTTTCCGGCACCGATGTGAACCTGGAATCCTGATACTCCCGTCAGCGAGCCTTGCGGGGCGCGGATGTCGGCGGGATAGTCGGGGAATGTGGATATGCCGTTACCAACGGTGGCACTGACCGTAGAGAAGATTCACTTCCAATTTTTCTGCCATATTGCTATAGTGTTTATTACTAACTTTCTCTTTTTCGGCTGCAAAAGTACCTGTTTTTTATGAATCCACAAAACGTTTCCGCATAAAAATGCGTACATGATATGTTATATGCAGGTTTTATGCAGTCCGCTATTTCTTCTTGTCCTCCAGGAAGCGACGCTTCTTGGCACTCATCGGCCGCGCCTCCTTGGCGGCCTTGATGGCAGCGCGACGGGCATTCTCTGCCTTGCGGATCTTGGCGGCTGCCTGGCTGGCGCGCCGTTTGGCATCGCGCTCACGGGCTTCGGACTTGCGCTGTTCTTTCTTTTCTGACCGTAAAGCTTCCTTTGCAGCATCACGCGCTTCAATTTCTGCCTTGCGCTTAGCCTTTTCTTCCTCCTTCTTCGCTAATACACGTGCCTGATACTCCGGATTGGAGAGAATATATTTACGTGATGGCATGGACAGGATGTCGAGGGCCATCTTAGCGGCTTTGTGTCTGGCGTAGCGCCAACTCTTGCTTTCCGCTGCACAGAGCAGAGTACCGTCAGAAAGCACAGCTTTCGCCCTATGCAGTCCCTCCGGCGTCTGTTCCATCTCCAATGTCAGCCTCCGTCCATCGGTCTTCCGTACGATGTCGTCAGCCTGTGACAGCAGGTTAAGGTTGCGACGCCTATGCCTCAACAGGTGCTCGGCCTCACCTATTATGTATTTGGAGATAAACCATTGGCGGATGTCTTCGTCGAGGGTTGACACATAGCCATAGATGGCATAGACGAAGATATGCTTATGAGTCTTGATGTCGAAATTCTCGCCGGCACGGGCGAACTGTCCCAAGTGCCATTCGTCGAACTGCCGCTCCAGCCGTTCGTTGCGGAACAGGTTGCCCAGGATATGCTGCAGTCGCGTGCCCTCGCCGGCTGCATAGCGGAACAGCACCTCAGCCACCTGGCCTTTGAACACGAACATCCCTGCGAACACATGGCGGCTGTTGCCACGTCCCTCCTGCTCATAGAAGGAACTATGTGTCAGTACTTCGCGCAATTTTGCACGCGAGAAAATCCGGCGAAGGTCGTCAAAGAGCGGATCGTCCCACCGCCGGAAATTGTCCTTCGCCTTAGGCTGTTGCTGCTGAAGTTGCTCTTCGTCCATCGTTGCACGGGCAGGCGGAGTCGAACCACCTCTGTCAGATTGGAAGCTGGCATTCAGGCCCCGAAAACCTGTGTGCTGCCGTTACACTATGCCCGCATTTTCATTGACGCTATGCGTCGATCTGCAATTCTTTACTCTTCATTCTTCATTCTTCACTTTCAAAAGAGCGGGTGACGGGAATCGAACCCGCGCCTGCGCACTGGAGGTACGCCGAATCAAGATCTGAAGTCTTGCGTGCTGCCATTACACTACACCCGCAGATTGTCACGAGAGTCTTACGCCGTAATACCTGTACGCATGACGTCACGGTAGAGAATCGTGTCTTCTTCTTTCGACATAAGAACCGGTTCGATGAGCAGACTCACTTTATCAACATCATGCCACAGGTCTGCCGACAACTCCAGCCAGTCCTTGCCTTCCAGGGTGGTTACAATAACGGCAACATCAATATCGCTCCAAGGATTAGCACATCCCTTGGAATATGATCCAAACATATAAACCTCTGGCTCCTTTGTAAAACGGGAGGCTATGACTTGCTTGTATTGTCTGACGAGGGCTAAGGCTTCGTCACGAGTGAGCACTTTTGGAGTATCCATTCCCTAAATTGTTTGGTTTGTTCTATGAGATAGGCACTACCCTTATCATTGAGCATCCGCGCTACCTGGCTTTTATATTCTGGATATCGTCCTGCAATGTACATTGGCGACATTATTTCGATGAATCGACGCTGCTCGTCGCTTAGTAGCCCTTTCAGTCCACAGCCTTCCAACAATCTGAAATGGTTATGAAGATAAATAGGCTCATCATCCCGGCATGCTAACCAATAGGCCTTAATCACTTTCTCTACGGCCTGATGGCACAAGAAACCGATGTACAGCCAATGCCCCGTTGAATAGAGAGCCTCGGCTGTCGCGATGTCTTCATCTACCTGCTCAAGCCATTTGAGTGCGATATCCTTATTTGCCATTTTTCTCTTTTGCTTGTTCCAAGTAGGGCAGCGGGGTTTCCCCCGCTTTCCCCTTCAAGAACCGTGCATGCGACTTTCACCGCACACGGCTCGTGTAATTCTAAATTAATTTTTGTTCTAACTAATTCGGCTCTTACGAGCGCCCATTACTCAGGTCTGCAGCCCACTTGCCATTTTGGCTCCAGCTGTCAAGCATCCGTAAGCTGGTTCTTCGTAACGATGGTTGATAGCGACGGTTCACTTACATTGTCCATGTCGGTCAGCCTTGCAGTTGCGCGGAGTGATGCTCCCCACCTGGCCACGTTGTCCCGATGCTCCGCACCCCGCCGTTGCCAGCGACGCACTTTCGGTAGGCTACTCTTAACGGAATAAGAGGTTCATTAGTTTCAAAGAACAATTACTTATACGACTTCTCGTCGCAATCTGGGTGCAAATATACGAAAAAAGAATGGATTAAACCAAATAATCACCAAAATATTTGGAACTTTGTTAGATTTTCCCTATCTTTGCACTCAAAAGAAAAGTTTAACTCGGGCTTTCGAGCTTCGCGAGCGTGCGGAGGGGGCCACGGCAGGGGGTAGCGTTTATCTGCGTTCACAGTCCTGACCGACAGCAAAGGAAGAGCCTGGCGAGACAGTGCAAGGGCGAGGGAAACGGTATCGTCATTCCCGACGAAGAAAGCATGCCATATTAAGCTGCATAGGGATATGGAGGCAAGTTGGCACGGCTGTCGCCCATAGATAGGCACATGGTAAATGAAGGTCTCGCCGCAAGAAGCCTCTTTTCCTCATCCCCCGATGAACGTTCACCATGCAGGGCAACGGAGTCCATAGCAAACAGTTCGAGATTATGGCAAATTGACTTTTTCGTTGTTATCCAGCGACTCAAGTTCTTATCAGCAAATTAGCAGTTGCTTCATGGCTAAAAAAGTTATGTAGCAAGGAGTTCGAGTGCTTCCATGTGTCTTCAATCAAAAACCTGTCCCTCTGATTTAAAAAATCGAGTGGTCTTAGTAGGCTTTCTCAAGTTTTGGCTTTATGCACAATATTAAGTATTACTAATCCTGCTGAGGTTAAAGCTAATAATATTACGGATGAGGGTCTGCAAAATGTAGAAGTGGTACAAGGTTCTGATATAGTCAGTAATATACAGAATAGAACCTGAGTATCTTTACCAAGTATGTACACACAAAAATTCAGAAATTTTGTTTCAAGTAGTAGAATTCTAAAAGATAAAGATGCTATGAAATTTACAGAGGATTTTATAGTAAAACAAATGCAATCGAGTCGATGAATTAGCAAACAAAATCAGTTATTATTTATTTGGGATGCTATTTATGAACAAATTACATCCAAAAATATTTATACATGAGAAGATGGAAATAGCAAAAGATTAGCTGAATTTGAAAATGTTATGGATATAGTAGAACAATGCTGAAAAAATTATAATAGTTGATTTAAGTCATATATGAGACAAAGGTCTGCTGATGCTGATAGAAGGTCTGCTGATGCTGATAGAAGGTCTGCTGATGCTGATAGGGAAATAATAAAAATAACTAATAATAGACTTAACCAACTAGTTGAATTTTATAATTTGTATAAAAAAATCCTAACAACATAAAATCTGAAGAGATTCTGCAAATGAAAAATAGTGCTAAAAGAATTATTCAAAACTGTAAAAATTATAATATTAATTACAAAACTAAACTTTCTCCTGAGATACGTAAATTCTATGGTATAGATTAGATTCTTATGTATACATCCTAACATAATAACGGGGTGCGGGGGGGCGAGGATAGTTCCAGCGCAGAGTCTATTCTCGCGCCTCCGTCCCCTCGCGCCCCCGCGCCCCCGAACCTTCTAATATTGGAACGATGAGCCGCCGAGGAACTCGCGTAGGAGTGAGGTGGGCGGTATCTGTGTTTCGGGGATGGGTTTGATATAGTGGAGGAACTTCAGCAGGCGGTAGGCCTCGGCATACTCGTCGCAGTTCTCCGGCACCTGTTCGAGCAACGGCTCAGCCTGACTCTTGATGACGGCCAGTTCGAAGAGCATGGCGGTGTTGAACATGGCGTCGGCATTCTCCTGGAAGGGGAATATCCAGCGATTCTCGCCCTTGCGCACCGAAGGCCATCGGCGGATGGTCTCCTCTGCGGATACGCCACGGTACTTGTAGTCGCGGATGATGCGGCGTAGCAGGCGGTTGTCGGTAGTGGGGATATAGTTGTGGGCATCCAGGCGGATGGTGGTCAGCGCGGAGGCATACACGCGGAAGATCTGCTCCTGGGGCACGTCGGCCGTGAGCTCGGGGTTGAGGGCGTGGATGCCCTCGATGACGAGCACCTCCTTGCCTTCGAGCCTCAGGCGTCGGCCGCTCATCTGACTGGTGCCCGTGGGGAAGTCGTAGCGCGGCAGCTCCACCTCCTCGCCACGGAAGAGGGCGTTGAGCTGCTGGTTGAACAGCTCCAGGTTCACCGCGTGCAGGTGCTCGAAGTCGTAGTCGCCCTTCTCGTCGCGGGGCGTCTTGTCGCGGTCCACGAAGTAGTCGTCGAGCGAGATGCCGATGGGCTTGATGCCGTTGACGGCCAGCTGCACGGAGAGGCGCTTGCAGGTGGTGGTCTTTCCGCTGGAGGACGGCCCTGCGATGAGCACCACCTTGACGCTGCGGCTGCGGGCTATCTCGTCGGCGATGGCCGCGATCTTCTTCTCCTGCAGGGCCTCGCTCATCTGTATCAGCTGCGGCGCAAAGCCTTTCTGGATGGCCTCGTTGAGGTCGCCCACGGTGCGCAGGTTGAGGATGTCCTGCCAGCGGTGCTGCTCCTTGAATATCTCGAACATCTTGTCCTGTCGCATGAAGGCGCCGAGCTTGGCGGGGTTGTCGGTGGAGGGGATGCGCAGCAGCAGTCCGTCGAAGTAGTATTCCAGTCCGAAGAGGTATATCTGCGAGGTGTTGGTGAGCAGTGCGCCGTAGAAGTAGTCGTTGTAGCCGTCTATATCGTAATAGGTGGTGTAGAGCCGTCCGGTACTCTGCAGCAGCTTCACCTTGGTGACGGAGCCCATGTCGCGGAACATCTCGATGGCCCGCTCGGTGGTGGTCTCATGGCGGTGGATGGGCAGTGCGGCGGCGATGATCTCCTGCATCCGCTGCCGCAGGTCGGCCACGTCGTCGGGCGTCACGGGCCGTCCGAGGCGCAGGTTGACGTAGTAGCCGTTGCTCACGGGTATGTCTACCGACACCTTGCACGCGGGCCACAGGTCGTGCGAGGCTTTGGCCAGGATGAAGAAGAGTGTGCGGGTGTAGGCCCGGATGCCGCTGGAGGAGCGCATGTCGAGGAACTCCACGGTCTTCTGCTTGTAGGCACGGAAGTGCATGCCCTCCACCTTGTTGTTCACCTTGGCCGTGATGGGGCCGTACTCCATCTCGAGGCCGAGCAGCCTGTAGGTCTCTTCGAGGGTGCTGCCTGTGGGCACCTGGATGGTCTGCCCGTTGTTGCGGCAGAATATTTCTACTGTCTGTTGCATAATTGTTGGCTTTAGTTATAAATTATGGGGACAAAGATACGAAAAAAAGCTCACTTTGAAAAGTAATTATGGAGAATTAACAATCACAGTCGTAAAATAATGGCAAGGCATGTAGAAACGGGTGGACTATTCGACGAAACGGCACACCATGGAAATAAATATAACCCGCACATCTCGCACATCTACTATATGTGTTTGATTTGTAGACTGATACGGTGATGTCTATCTCGCATTTATCTCGCATTTACCTCGCAGTAACCATCGTTTCCGGCCGAATTTCAAGCAGCTGGGGCGTCTTTTCGGCCTTGGGCAGCCTGAAGTCGGGCAGCGCAAGGCGCCGTATCTGCGCCAGGAGCCTCCGGACGGCTGAATTCTCTAGAGAATTTAACCGAAAGTAGGCTCCCAAGCACACTTTAGTGCCTTCCAACCTCCAAATTCTCTTGAGAATTGATGGGATGGAAGCCTTTATGTCAACCTTTTAGCCCTCCCTCCGACGGTGTTGAGGCTATCCATACCCCTTCCGAGGCCCTTATTTCACCCTCGCTGCGAGGTAAATGCGAGGTAAATGCGAGATACATTCGCGTGCAACATATTGATATTTAATAAGATATAGCAGATGTGCGAGATGTGCGGGTTATGCTTATTTTAGGGCCTTCTCTATACGTCAGAGTCCTTCGCCCATCTGACAGCCACGGGCGGCGCAGCGGCAACCACGAGCGGCAGTCCGGGCCGTGCAGGCAAGAGCTATTTATATGACGGCGCTTCCAACTATTGTGCAGCCGGCGGCGGAGGCGGCGCCTCAGGAAGCATTACATGGAGAGATGGTTCGGATGAATTCTATCAAGTAGGAGCCGTCGGAGGTAAACCCGGTGCTAATACAGATGGAACCCTCGCCGACGCTGGTGAGACCACACTGTTGGACAAAGACGACAGGAGTATCGTGTTTGTTAAGAATAAACCAGGAAATTATAAAAGCAGAGGCTGGTACGACGGCGACAACCGCGGTGCCGGCGGCAGCGGCGGCGGCGCAGGTGCGGTCTCGCAGAGCGGCTCGGCCACCATCGTGGAGGTGTACAAGAGCATTACCCTGGCCAATGATTCCGACAACAGCTCGGTTATCAGCGAAGCCTCTGGCAACACGGCCATCGTCACCCTGCAGGGCCGCACGCTCTACAAGGACGGCTCATGGAACACGCTGTGCCTGCCGTTCGGCCTTGGCAGCTTCGTAGGCACGCCCCTCGAGGGTGCCACGGTGAAGACGCTCGCATCGGCCAGCATCAGCAACGGCACCCTGACGATGAACTTCACCGAGGACGTGAGCAGCATAGAGGCCGGCAAGCCGTATATCGTGAAGTGGGCCGACGGCACCGACATCGCTACCCCCGTGTTCAACGGTGTCATCATCAGCACTGCCACCGCCAAAGTAGGGACCGGCTATGTCGAGTTCCTCGGCACCTACGCCCCTGTCACCATCACCGACGGCGGCGACAACACCTTGCTCTACCTCGGCGCAGCCAACAAGCTCTACTATCCGCCGAAGGCCATGACCATCGGCAGCCAGCGGGCCTACTTCCGGCTTCTGGGCGGACTGACTGCCGGCGACCCCGCTTCGCCAGCCTCCGTCCGTGCCTTTGTGCTGAACTTTGGAGATGGCGAGACAACGGGAATCAACGAAATCGTAAATAGTGAATCGTCAGATAGTACATCTCTTGACGCATGGTACACGCTGGACGGTCGCAGGCTCGACACGAAGCCCACGGCCAAGGGTGTCTATATTCGCAACGGGCGTAAAATCGTAATTAAATAGGAGAGTAACGATATGAAGAAGACTATTAATGTATGCTCCCATCATGCAATTTTGGGGTAAAGATACGAAAAAATGTCGAAAAAAAGCCGTGAAGCGGTATAAATTACTTTTTTTTTCGTAACTTTGCGCCTAAAAAGCGACGATACTTGGCCATTGGACAACTTCACCATTGGACAATCGGACAAATCGTAAGTAGTAAATCAGTAAATAGTAAATAGTCTTATGTCAATCTGGGTTATTTTCAAGCTGCTCGGCTCGCTGGCTCTTCTGATGTTTGGTATGAAGAGCATGAGCGAGGCCCTGCAGAAGATGGCGGGTCCGCAGCTGCGACACGTCCTGGGTGCGATGACCACCAACCGCTTTACGGGTATGCTCACCGGTATGCTGGTGACGGCCTCTGTGCAATCCTCCACGGCCACGACTGTGATGACCGTCTCGTTCGTCAATGCCGGACTGCTGACGCTGGCGCAGGCCATCTCGGTCATCATGGGTGCCAACATCGGAACGACGCTCACGGCGTGGATCATGTCGGCAGGTATGTCGTTCGACATCACCAGTGCCGTCTATCCCGCCTTCTTCCTGGGCATCATACTGATTTACCAGAAGAAGTACCGCTACATCGGCGACTTCCTCTTCGGACTGTCGTTCCTGCTCCTCGGACTGGGCACTCTGCGTGCCACCGGCACGGAGATGCATCTGGGCGAGAACCAGGCGCTGCTCGACTTCTTCGCCTCGTTCGACCCCGACTCGTTCCTCACCACGCTCATCTTCCTGCTCCTGGGCGGCATACTGACCTTCTGCGTGCAGTCGTCGGCAGCGGTGATGGCCATCACGATGATCCTCTGCTCCTCGGGCGCACTGCCCATCTATCAGGGCATCGCGCTGGTGATGGGTGAGAACATCGGCACCACCGTCACCTCCAACTTGGCAGCCCTGTCGGCTAATACGCAGGCCCGCCGTGCGGCACTGGCCCACATGTTCTTCAACGTGTTCGGCGTCGTCTGGATCCTGTTCGTGTTCCGTCCCTTCATCGACATGGTGTGCGGATGGGTAGGCTACGACGTGACGATGCAGAAGGGCACCGTGGAGACCGCCGTGTTCCTGGCCAACGCCGCCAAGCTGAGCTTCGTGCTGGCCGCCTTCCATACCTCGTTCAACGTGGCTAACACGTTCATCCTCATCTGGTTCATTCCGCAGATTGAGCGATTCGTCTGCTGGGTCATCAAGCCCAAGAAGGTGGACGAGGAGGAGGACTTCCGCCTGCATTTCATTACGGCCGGCTTCATGAAGACCCCGGAACTCTCGGTGCTCGAGGCGCAGAAGGAGATACAGTCGTTCTCGGAGCGCATGCAGCGTATGTTCGGCATGGTGCGCGAGCTGCTGGTGCTCTCATCGAGCGCTACTAATAAGAAAGATAATAAGGCCGGCGACTTCAACAAGCTTTACACCCGCATCGAGAAGTACGAGGGTATCTCGGACAACATGGAGCTGGAGATTGCCAAATACCTCGACTCCGTCAGCGATGCCCACCTCTCCGACGACACGAAGGCCAAGATCCGTGCCATGCTGCGTGAGATCTCGGAGTTGGAGTCCATCGGCGATGCCTGCTACAACATGGCCCGCACCATCTCGCGCAAGTACAATGCCAAGGAGGACCACTTCGTTGAGAAGCAGTACGACCACATCCACCAGATGATGGAGCTGACCGACCAGTCGCTCACGCAGATGAACCGCTTGATGGGTGGCCGCAAAGAGTCGTTCGACGTGAACCGCACGTTCAACATTGAGCACGAGATCAACAACTACCGCAACCAGCTGAAGGTTCAGAACATCAACGACATCAACAACCACGAGTACACCTACGCTGTGGGTACCATCTACATGGACCTGATCAACGAGTGCGAGAAGCTGGGCGACTATGTGGTGAACGTGGTGGAGGCACGTATGGGAATCAGGTAGTTTTTGGGGATTTCGTTATCACGTTATTTCGTTATTTCGTTATCTCGTTATCACGTTATCACGTCATTACGTCATTACGTCATAAAGGATTTATAGTTTAGGATGATGTTTAGAAAAGGACTCTTGATGATATTGGCAGCTGTAGCGGCGCTGGGCGTTCTGGCGGGCAACCGCAGTGAGCGGCAGCTGAAGGCTATCGCAGCACGGCAGCTGGAGGGCGTGGCGACACGTGGCGGCAGCGGGCTGCAGCTGAAGAAAATCTACGAGAACGGCGTGCTCGCCGTCATCGGCGACACGACGGCAGGCTTCGCCGTGGTGAGCCGCGACGAGGCACAGCAGCCGGTGCTCGCTGTGTCGCGAGCTGCCTTCAGCCAGACAGAGGCCCCCGAGGCCTTCCGCTGGTGGCTCGGCGAGATGACGCGCCGACTGGAGACTGGCGTGCCCATCAGGACGCGGAGCATGACGGCCGTGGAGAACTTTGTGAAGACCCAGTGGGCACAGGGCGACCCCTTCAACGGACTCTGTCCGAAGGATGGGGTGACTCGCTGTCCTACGGGCTGCGTGGCCACGGCCATGGCCCAGGTGATGAAGTACTACGAATATCCGGCTGCGGGTCGCGGCTCGGGCTCCTATACCATAGGCTCAAAAAGGAGGGAATACAGCACGCTCGTCAACAGCACCTACGACTGGAGCAATATGCGGCTGACCTATAATTCCGGCGGCTCTGTGGGCACCAACCAGAAGAAGGCCGTGCAGCAGCTGATGTACGACGCGGGCTGTGCCGTGGGCATGAACTATGCCGCCGACGGCAGCGGCGCCTTTACGCGTGACGCCGCCACGGCCATGTTCAGGAACTTCAGCTATGACTCGCTGGCCATCCGCTATATGCTACGTGACTTCTACTCTGACGAGGACTGGTCGGCAGCCATCTACGACCAGCTGGCACAGAAACGCCCCATCCTCTATGGCGGCGTTGACTCACAGAACAAAATCGGCCACGCCTTCCTGCTGACGGGCAACGACGAGGATGGCAAGGTGTGGGTGAACTGGGGATGGGGCCAGGGCACGGCCGACGAGAGCTACAACGGTTTTTTCGAAATCAGCGACCTGGTGATGGCAAAGACCTACCACTTCGACAGCGGCCACGAGATGGTGTTCGGATTCCGCCCTCAGCTGAAGCCCGACAGCCAGGCCGAGTACTCCTCACAGTGGGTGTTCGAGGAACCCTACCGCCTGGAGTGCCTCGACGACGGCAGGCTGCTCTTCGCCATTCCCCACTTCTTCAACTATCATGTGCTCTACTTCCAGGGCAACCTGTGGTACAGCTTCCGTAGTACCGTTGGCAATAATACGGTGAAAATAGGGCTGATGAATCTCGAGAAGGATGTAGTGCCGCCGGGCTATGGCTACTTTGCCGGCGAGGGAGAAGAGTTCATCACCGACACCATCGCCCTGCGCGCTTTGCCCGTGGGCACATACCAGTTCACCGTAGGCTCACAGGCCAGGGGCGAGAAGCAGGTTACGCCCTTCCTGACTTACGGGGGGCCGCAGTATGTCACGCTGACAAAGGCTGCCGACGGCACCGTCACCGTGGATGGGCAGACTACAGCAGTAGGCAGCGTGCGCAGGCAGACAGAGACCGCCGACGGCAAGACCTACGACCTCTGGGGAAGGCAGAGCACCGGGGCACTGTCGCCGGGTGTCTACATCCGCAACGGACGGAAATTCATGCAGAAATAGAAAAAAGTGAGGAATCCTGACGGGTTTCTCATTTTTTTGTCGTACCTTTGGCTTCGCCGAATGTACTCTCGCTCGAAAAAACTCAAATAAAATTTGGTTTTTTGCTCACTTATTCGTACCTTTGCAGCCGCTATTCAAGGGGTGCCCCGTAGTCGTGGGCTGAGATGATACCCTCTCACCTGATCCGGACAATGCCGGCGTAGGGATGGAATAAGGTTATACGTCAACACAACTTTCAGTTTCCCCTTTACATTATTTATTAATTAAAGGTACAAGTTAGTAGTATGAAAAGACTTATTATTGGGTTTGCAGCACTTGTGAGTGCTGCGAGTGTGAATGCAGAGGGCGACCTGGACTCGCTGCTCTCCGTAGAACTGCAGGGCGTGCAGGTGACAGCGACACGCGCCACGAAGAAGACCCCCGTGGCCTTCACCAACATGTCGCAGGAGCAGCTCAAGAGCGTCAACTACGGTCAGGACGTGCCCTACCTGCTGTCGCTGACACCCTCGGTGACGATGACGTCGGATGCTGGCAACGGCATCGGCTACACCTCTCTGAGGGTCCGTGGTACAGACCCCTCGCGCATCAACATCACCGCCAACGGCATCCCCTTGAACGATGCCGAGAGTGCCACCGTGTTCTGGGTCAACATGGGTGACTTCGCCAGCAGCGTGCAGTCGATGCAGATACAGCGTGGTGTGGGCACGTCGACCAACGGCGCAGGTGCCTTCGGTGCCACGCTCAACATGCAAACGGAAAACGTAGGCATGAAGCCCTATTTCGGACTCGATCTCTCTGGGGGTTCCTACTACTCGCATAAGGAGACCCTCCGCTTCGGCACGGGCCTCATCAAGGACCACTGGGGCATACAGGGCCGACTCTCGAACATCGGCTCGAAGGGCTATCTCGACCGTGCCTCAACGAAGCTTAACTCATACCTGCTGCAGGGAGGCTATTTCGGCGACAATACCATGGTGAAATTCATTACATGGAATGGCATCGAAGAGACCTACCACGCCTGGAACTATACCTCGAAGTACGAGCAGAGCCTCTACGGCCGTACCTACAACTCGTGCGGCGAATACTGGGACGAGCAGGGTAACCGCCACTACTACGAAGACCAGACAGACAACTACCATCAGCAGAACTACCAACTGATATGGAACCAGCGCATCAGCCGCACGCTAAACTCGAATATTGGCCTCCACTATACGAAGGGACAAGGCTATTACCAGCAGTTTCAGAGTGCCGCCACGCAGATGATGTACGGAACTTCGTGGAAGACTTTCGGACTGAGCACCGATGAGAGCATCCAGGAAGACTTGGTAGACCAGCAGAAAATGGACAACGACTTCTATGGCGTGGTAGCGTCGCTCAACTACGACAACAAGCAGAACTTCCAGGCAGTTGTAGGCGGTGGATGGAACCACTATTCTGGCTACCAGTTTGGACACATCGTATGGGCAAAGCCTGGCGTAGAGACTACTGTTCCCGAGCCAGCATCTCTGTCGCCCGACTTCGAATACTACCGCAACCACTCACGCAAGACCGACTTCAACATCTATGGCAAGGCCACCTACGAGTTTGTCAGGGGACTGAGTGCCTTCTTAGACCTGCAATACCGCCGCATCGGCTACAAGCTGCAGAATCCCACCGTGGCCTATGGCATGAACGATGACAAGCGATATGTGATAGACAACCACTACAACTTCTTCAATCCGAAGTTTGGTATCAACTACGACCTCAATGCACACCACAAGCTGTACGCATCCTACGGTATTGCCCACAAGGAACCTGTGCGCAACAACTTCATGCAGCAGATTGCCAACCCCGACCGTACAGACGTTATCGCCAAGCCAGAGCGCCTTAACGATCTGGAGGCAGGCTATAAATACCAAAGTCGGTACTTCTCTGCGGGGGCCAACATCTACTGGATGGACTACAAGGACCAGTTGGTGCTAACGGGAGAACTCAATGCAATCGGTGAGGCGCTCACCAAGAACCTTGACAAGAGTTACCGCTTAGGCATAGAGTTAGAAGCCGCCTGGCAACCTATTGACTGGTTCCGCTGGGATGCCAACGCCACGTGGAGCCGCAACCGTGTGAAAGACATGGTTGTGACGCTGACCGACGGCAGTAACGTCAACTTAGGCAGTCAGCCCCTGGCATTCTCGCCCGACTTTATTCTGAACAACATCTTCACCTTCACTTATCGCGGACTGAAGGGCAGCATCCAGAGTCAGTACGTCGGCGACCAGTACCTTACGAATACCGGCTTCAGGGAAATGGAATGCAAGGACGAAAGCGGGCAAACTACTTATGAGACTCTGTTGCTGAAGAAGCACTTCAGCACCAATGTCGACCTGTCGTACACCTTTGCTCTGAAATCAGTTGGTATCAAGGAAATTACTGCGGGTATTACATTATACAATATCTTCAGTGCAAAATATGATAACAATGGATGGGCCTCTCCCCAGTTAGTCAAGGATGAGGCCGGCAATGTGAAAGCCATTAATGAGTGGGGCGTACGCGACAGCGGCGCAGTCGGCTTCGCCCCCTCGGCACCGTTTAACGTGATGGCGCACCTGTCGATTAATTTTTAGCAACGGACTCTACGGACTAAAGCGGACTTGAAATGGCGGCATTCCTCAGTGAGCACTGGCTCGACATACTGACCACGGTACTCGGCCTGATATACATCTGGCTCGAGTACCGTGCCTCGATAGCCCTCTGGGTGGTGGGCATCATCATGCCCGCCCTCGACATCTACCTGTACTGGAGCCACGGACTGTATGGCGATGCGGGCATGGCGGTCTACTATACGCTGGCTGCCATCTATGGCTATGCCGTGTGGAAGTTCGGACGCAAGAAGAACCAAGTGTCGGCAGAGATGCCCATAACGCATACACCAATAAGACTCTACCTGCCCATCGCCCTGTTCTTCTTTGCGGCCTGGGCCGTCACCTATTATATATTAATCACGTGGACCAACTCCACCGTGCCCCTGCTCGACGCCTTTACCAACGCCCTGTCGTTCGTGGGCCTCTGGGCCTTGGCCCGCAAGTATATCGAGCAGTGGTTCTTCTGGATTGCCGTCGATGCCGTCTGCACGGTGCTCTATGTGCAGAAGGGCATCCCCTTCAAGGCCGGACTCTACGGGCTCTATGTGGTGATCGCCATAGCCGGATACTTCAAGTGGCTCAAGATAATGAAGAGTGAAAATGAAGAATGAAAAATGAAGAATGAAGAATTTGCTGCCGCCGTGGGTCAAGCCTTCCCGTTGATAGAGTCTTTCAGGGCTTACGATGCCGTCATCCTGGCCAATGGCGACTTCCCCAGGTCTGCTGAGCCGCTGAGACTGCTCCGCGAGGCACCGTTCGTCGTTGCCTGCGACGGGGCTGTGAGGCGTTATCCTGAGGCTGATGTGGTGGTGGGCGACGGCGACTCGGTGCCCGATGCACTTCGCTGTCGTCTGACTCTGGTGAATGAGCAGGACGACAACGACCTGACGAAGGCCACGCGCTACTGTCTCTCGCATGGCCGTAGGCGCATCGTCTATCTCGGAGCCACGGGGCGCCGCGAGGATCATGCTCTCGGCAATATCTCGCTGATGGCGCGCTATGCCGCAGAGATGGGGGTAGAGCCGCTGATGGCTACCGACTATGGCTGGTTTGTGGTGGCGAAGGGTGATGCCGTATTCGAGTCGTTCGCTGGCCAGCAGGTGAGCATCTTTAACATCTGCTGCACGGCTCTCCGCTCTGAGGGCCTGAAGTGGGAGGCATATCCCTATCGGCAGCTATGGCAGGGCACGCTCAACGAGGCGACGTCAGAGACGTTCGCCCTCGGAAGCGACGGTTTTTACCTGGTGTTCAGGACTTACGTCGCGAAATAACCACCGACAGGCCCATCGACAGCAGCAGCGTGCTGAAGATGAATGCCAGCGACCACACCGTGGGCACCTCGATGTGCCAGAACACGTCGAGCAGCATCTTCACGCCTACGAAGCTCAGGATGATGCCCAGGCCGTATTTCAGATAGGTGAAATACTGCGCGATGGCTGCCAGTGCGAAATAGAGTGCCCGCAGGCCGAGGATGGCGAAGATGTTCGACGTCAGCACGATAAACGGGTCGCGGCTGACGCTGAACACCGCCGGTATCGAGTCCACGGCGAAGGCCACGTCGGTCGTCTCGATCACTAACAGGGCGATGAACAGCGGCGTGGCCAGCCATTTACCGTTGCCTCCCTTCACAAAGAAGTCGCCTCCGTGCATCTGGTCTGTAACTGGAAAGAACTTCTTGAACAGCTTCACGAAGATGTTCTTCGACGGGTCCACATCGCCGTCCTCGTGATTCCCAAACATCTTGATGCCGGTATAGATCAGGAACACACCGAACACGGCCAGAATCCATTCGAAGCGCATGATGAGCGCTGTGCCCGCAAAGATGAACACGCTGCGCAGCACCAAGGCGCCGAAGATGCCCCAAAAGAGCACCTCGTGCTGGTACTTGCGCTCGATGCCGAAGAAGGAGAAGAGCATCAGGAACACGAACAGATTGTCCATCGACAGCGACTTCTCTATCAGGTAGCCCGCCAGGAACTCGGTAGCCATCTCATGCGAGTCGCCAGGATAGTAGAGGTATATCCCCAGACAGAACAGCAGCGACACGCCTATCCATACGGCGGTCATCTTCAGGGCCTCGCTGACGCTTACCTCGTGCTGCCCCTTCTTTCCGAATGATTTCAGGTCGATGAGCAGCATGATGAATACTGCCACATAAAATAGAATCCAGCCCCAGAGGGGTATCATTTCTGTTGTCATAATCAGTAGCTATGTCTATTCGGGCGGCAAAGGTATAAAAAATATCCGAGAGTCGCAAATTTTCCAACATAAATATTCCTCATTGCGCCCCGACGGCCACTATAGTAAAAATCTGCCACCGACCCTCACGGGCCAGTGACAGCACTAAACTATTTATAAACCAAATTCTTTTTGTGAGCCGTCCTACCCGTCACGGGCCGACGAACTCTATAGTTCAATTATTAATAAAAACATTCTTGATCATAGCGGGGCACACTACGCCCTGACTTCTCATATCGGCATATACGTCGGATGCTCCCACGTATGGGAACACCTCAACTGTAATCACATGGAAATCGGGCGTAGGTTCATCATTCACCCACGCAAACGTCTTTGCTGCATCACCTCTGTTATAGGTACAAACTTGCGAGATTCTTAGAAAAATAAGTTATAGTACTGAAATACAATTAGCTAATTAGAAGTGAGGCGTAAAATTATCGAGAAAAAGGACAAGAAAAAAGAACAAGTAGAAATTTTAAAAAGAATATGGATAAGTTAAAGGTAACATCTATTAATTCATAAATTCGAGTGGAAGCCGTTCCGTTAGAATTGA